>DDTZ01000088.1 GCA_002344565.1 Bdellovibrionaceae bacterium UBA2351
GAAGCGGTTAAGGATAGTGGTTTGAAAGCCAAGTTGATTTTTGAAAACACGTTTAAAGTGACAGTCACCAATCAGATTAATCGCAATGAGCTTCAGCGTAAAATCATGAATCATTTAACAGCGCAATGTAATGAATGCATTTTTGAAATCCAGCTATATAAATTACCTTTTGTAAACGAGCCTAATATGAATTTCCGTGATTCCGATTTTGAATTGTCACGGGGAAGCTTCATGCTGCCGCTTTGGGCGCAAACGAAAGCGAATCGTACCTATGCAACGGGTTCGTGGAGGACCTTTAAAAAAGTAGCGTTAACTAACAAATGGTTGGGGCAAGGACAACGCTTAACGGCGGAAGATCTAAAAGAAGAACTTAAAGAAGTTACGTTTCTAAATAACAAACTGATCGATATTAAAGACTTAGTTGGAAAACAACTAATGCGATCAACTCCTGCGAACACGATAGTCACTCGAGACATTCTAGTTGTCGAGAAGATGGTAAAAAAGGGCGACGCGGTTAGTTTATTAATTAAAGATGGTCCTTTTGAAATCGAAATCAAAGCTCAGGCCGAAAATGATGGCCAAGAAGGCGATTCGATTAAAGTAAAAGCAAACCAAAAATCAATTACGGCAAAGGTGATTAGCAAAGATAAGGTGGTTTCAGAATGAAATTTTTAGGATTAATTCTAATGTTGGTGGTAACCACCTCTTGCGCTTCATTTATGGCGCAACCAGAAATTCAGGAAGACGAGTTTACGAGTTCTCTAACAAAATATAACGAAAATCCAAATCATGGAGTATGGGGCAATCGTCAGTATAAGAAGACGACGAAGTCGCAACTGGAAGAGGATTCAGAGCTCGATAGTAAGGCTGGCTCATTATGGGTAATGGATGGACAGCAATCCTACTACTTTTCACAGAATAAAATTCGCAAGGAAGGCGATTTCTTAAACGTTAAGCTAGAGGGCGCTGCGTTCAAACAAGTTGAAACAAAGGTTAACGTCATTAAAACGTTGCTTCAAGAACTTGAAGAACAAGAAAAAGAATCAGCAGGGTTGAATAATAAATTGGCTGAGAATAAGCCAGCCGAAAACAAAGATGTTCGGGCACCAGCATCTGAAGCTAAGAAAGCGCCAGGTAAAGAGGAAGAAAAAGGCGAGCTTGCTGATGTGGGACCGGTGCAAACACGTATTATAGAGCGCCTAGCGGATGGAAACTATCGAGTTAAAGGCCAACAGCCATTTATGATTGGCAAGCGTGATTACAAAGTCCTTGTTGTTGGTATCGTCAGACCTGAAGACTACAATGACGAAGGTATTTCATCTTCAAAGTTAATTGATCCTCAATTTGATGTCGTATCCATTCGTAAAAAAGAGGCGCAGCAATGAAATTTGTTAAAACAATATTTTTATTTTTAGCACTGGTGACTGTGGCGGAGGCCGCAAGATTAAAAGATATCGCAAGTATTCGCGGTGTGCGTGAAAATCATTTGATTGGGTACGGTATCGTTGTTGGTCTTAAAGGCACTGGCGATGGTAAAAACGAATTCACATCAAAAAGCATGGGGCGACTATTAGACAAATTAGGTGTGAAATTAGACGCGGCTGAAGTTCAAAGTAAAAACGTAGCAGCCGTTATCGTAACGGCTAACCTACCCGCATTCGCTAAAGCGGGTAATCCGATGGACATTACCGTAAGTGCGATTGGTGAAGCCAGTTCACTACAGGGCGGAACGCTTTTGCAAACACCTATGCGTGCCGGTAACGAGCAAGTATTTGCTGTGGCTCAAGGAACCGTAGTGATTAGTGGTGACGGAAAAGAAATGCATACGACATCGGGCAGAATTCCGAACGGTGCCATTATCGAAAAAGATGTTCAGAGTGATTTTTCATCTAGAAAAATGTTTCGTTTAACTTTGCATAATCCTGATTTCACTACAGCTGCACGTTCGGTTTTGACGATTAATCGTGAGCTAGGTGGACAGTACGCGTCTGCAAAAGATGGTGGTACGATCGATATCGTAACTCCATTTGGCTATGAAAATAAAGGCGTTGAATTGTTAGCAACGATCGAAAGCATTCAAATTAATCCAGATACGCGCGCGGTAGTTATCATTAATGAAAAATCAGGAACGGTTGTAATTGGCGATAAAGTTAAGATTTCTAAAGTCGCTGTTTCACACAACGGTATTTCTGTAAAAGTGGGTGACGGAAAAAAAGGTGCAGTAGAAGAAAAGATTGCACTTATCGAGGGTGCTAGCGTTGGTGATTTAGTTCAGAATCTGAACAAAGTAGGAATTACACCTAAAGATTTGATTACGCTGCTACAAGCAATCAAGGCAGCGGGTGCATTGCACGGGGAATTGGAAGTACTATAGTCGGGGTACGAGGTCCAGACCTCAAGATTCGCTGAAAAGCCCGACTAGAGCAAGGATTAGGAATTTTGTAAAAATAAAAATTCTGTTTCGAAATGAGGCAGATTTGATAAAATATAAATATATAACTCTAAGAACATGGATGTTTTTAGAGTGCCGGGGAGGGTGAGAAAGAGATCGATAGCCATGGATGGTCAAGGAGTCGCAAAAAAAGTTTCTCGCAGGAAACAAGGAAAAAAGCAACATCAAGGATTGATGCTGATTGAATTCTAAAAAAGAGTCTTTAGTGCAGGATGCACAAGATTCTCCGACTCAAACTCCCCTCTTTCTTCTTTTTACAATTATGATCAAAGTACAAAAAGGACTGCCATTAAATGAGGCCACGACAACTGAAAAGGTGAAAACCCAGTTTCGTGAAGTGTCTGATATGTACGAAAAACATTTCCTTCGTGAACTCATGAAATCAATGCGTTCTAGCGTTCCAGAAAGTGGACTCGTTAAAGTCAACGGCGCTGAAAAAATTTTTCGCGAACAGCTAGACAACGAGTACGTAGAAAAGTGGGGCGAGAAGGGTGGTATAGGCATTTCAGACATGATCTATAAAGACCTTGTAGACAAGTTTGGCGAGCGCTATGGATTGAAAGAGCATCAAGACAAGCCCGCAGGTCCTTTGAAGCTTGGGGACAAAGATACGTTAAACGTAAAACGTAATTTCGATAAGATTAACCAAAAATTAGAATTTCAATTCGATGGCTTGAAGAAAGATCAAGCTGGTGGGGTTGAAGCTGTTAGCCCTTGGTCTGGTATGCTGAGTAAAAAGGTTCAGCTGAGTGCGGATGAATATTTCTTAGAATTAAATCATGACAATGGTTTAACGAGTCAGATGAAATTTAAAGGCCTGATGCAGCCTCTTAATGTTAATGATCGGTTAAACTCCGGAGACAAGATCGGTATCTTGAGTCAAGATACCAACGAATTCTTTTGGAATCTGAAAAATCAAGTGATCAAATAGTCTCCAAATAAGGAGATTTATGGCGCATATTAAATTACCAGAAGGTATTCCAGGTATCGTTGGCCCAATGATGGCCTACCCAGAAACAGCAAAGCCTCTTAATGATTTGGCGGAAACACTTCTTTGCCAGTCATCTGAAACACTGTCTGCTGCGGAAAGAGAAACAATTGCTAGTTACGTTTCCTATTTAAATCAATGTGTATTCTGTTCCGAAGTGCACGGTGCAGTCGCTGATGTTCGTTGGGGACAGAAGGGAAGAGCTCGCGAGATTTGGTCAAAAGAAAATTGGTCAAAAATTTCTCCAAAGCTTCAAAGTTTATTAGAGATCGCAGCGAAAGTTCAAAAAGATGCTCGTACGGTTTCAACTGAAGATGTATCAAAAGCAAAATCAGCAGGCGCTACGGAAAAAGATATTCATGATACCGTGCTTATCGCTGCGGCTTTTTGTATGTTTAATCGCTACGTGGATGGACTGGCAACAATGGCGCCACCTCGTCAGCACCCGGCATATGAAGAAATGGGCCAACGTTTAAGTGAAACAGGTTATAGAAATTCAATCACTTCAATGTAAGTGAAGGAAATGAGTGTGCCTAAAGCTTTTCGATAAGTGAGGGGCACACGCGTTCGCAATCGGTATTTTTGTTTCTTCCCGCATTGGCACCTAAAAGAGTGGCCTCATAGTCTTTAGCTTCAAAGTGTGTATCGATTTTACAATCTGTGATGTCTTTGAATTCTTTATACCAAGCTGCAAAACGTGACGTTCTGAAATCTGTGCGTTGAGCGATTCTGCAGCCAATATAACAATGTGCAATCTTATCATTTCCGAATGAATTAGCTTTGGCTCTTTCTTTTGAATACGCCGAAAAAGCCTTAACTAATAAGACCAAATTAAATTGAGAGTGGTATTTGCGTCTCCATTCAAAGACATCATTGTCCCATTCATTGTAAGAAGAGTAGGGCTGCTTAGTTGCCGGATTTTCTTCTTTTGTCCAGCACAAGTCATCCGTTTCTGAAAACGCTAAGCTGAGCTGACTAAGGAAGATGAAAACGAATAGTTTAAGTTTCATTTGGTGAATGTTTTATCCGTTTTTGTACAACTTTTGTGAATTGTTTTTGAATCGTGTAAATTTTTACCTGGACCTGTGTTTAAACCGTCAATAGGCCATAGTCGGGTGTCAAAATTTTAGTAGGTCTTCAAAAAAAAGGAGGTCCTGATTGACCGGAATTCATCAAAATTCCGTCATAGTCTTAAGGTAAGAAGGGAAAACTTCCGTGAGTAGCTAATTCTTAGTCGAGTTATTCTAGTCTTTCGCACGGAAAGTAGGAAAAAAAGTCCATTTGGCACTTTGATTGCTGCTTTAGGTTTTAAGGGGAAAAGTGTCATTTCTTCGTTAGGGAGGATGAAGTGGCTGAAGACAAAGCAGCAGCAGCGGCGCCGGCACCGGCAGCAGCACCAGCATCGGGTGGATCTAAGACGAACATTATTTATGTCGTGCTTATCGTTATCAACATGTTCTTTTTAGCCGGCGTAGGATGGATGATCTACCAAGGAAAGAAGAAAGATAATGCAGAACCTAAAATCGAGCACGTTATTAAAGGCGAGCACGATACTCAAGAGGCTGAACATAAAGAAGAGAAGCAATTCATTGGAAAAGTAGTTCCTTTGGAAACATTTATTGTGAACTTGGCGGGCTCTAAGGGGCGTAAAGTAGCCAAGGTAATGATGGAGCTTGAATTAAAAGATAACGACGGTAAAAACGTCGCAGATGAGATTGATAAACGTAAGGCGCAAGTGCGCGACATTATCATTATTATTTTATCTTCTAAAAAGTATGAGGAAGTTTCCAATAAGGAAGGTATTGAGAACCTGAAGAATGAGATTAAGGACACTATCAATTCATTCTTAACAAATGGAAAAATCTCAAACGTGTTCTTCACTGAGTTTATTTACAACTAGAGGAATATTAAATGAATCAAGTACTCTCACAAAACGAAGTTGATGCCTTACTAGCCGCGGTTTCCGATGGCGATGTAGGCACACCTGAAGTAGCAAAAGAGTCATCCGGCTCAGTTAAAAATACGGACGACAAAAAAGTCGTATCGTATGATTTGACGAGCCAAGATAGAATTATTCGCGGACGACTTCCTCAACTTGAAGTTATCTATGAAAAATTCATGCGTGCATTCCGCGTATCGTTGTCATCTTCCCTAAGAAAAATTGCATCTATTTCGTTAACAAGCACTGAGTTCCTAAAATTTGGCGAGTTTATCAATACTCTACCAATGCCCACATGCATGAGCGTTCTACGTTTTAACAATCTACGTGGTTCGGCATTGATGGTTATTGAAAGTAAACTCGCTTACGCATTAGTGGACTCATTCTTCGGTGGCGCTGATCGCCCGTATACTAAGATTGACGGAAAAGACTTCACTCCGATTGAATTAAGCATTGTTCGTAAGGTAGTTGAGCTAGCTATCCATGATTTAGAAAATGCGTGGGCTAGCGTAGAGAAAATCGGCTGTAGTTTTGTTCGTACTGAAGTTAATCCACAGTTCGTGGGTATTGTGCCTCCAACGGATGTGGTTATTGCGTCTACATTTGACGTGGAATTAGAAAATGCGACAGGAACTATTTCAATGGTTATCCCATACGCAACGATCGAGCCAATTAAGCAAAAGTTATCGACTGGTTTCCAAGTGGAGTCGGATCAAACGGACAAAAAACTTTGGACAGCTATTATTAAAGAACAATTAATGGATACTGAATTAGAAGTGCGCGTGAATCTAGGCGAAACTTCTATTCTACTTGAGGACCTAATGAGTCTAAAAGTAGGCGACGTTATTCCTTTAACTCAGGATGCGACGGGTGAACTAGATATCAATGTTGAAAATGTTAAGAAATTTAAAGGTTACTACGGAAATCATCACGGAACTACGGCAGTGCAAGTCACTCGACCAGTTATTAAGTAAAAGGAGTTAGAAGATGTCTGACGATCAATTAGATAATTTAGCCGAGCAACTGGTACAAGAAGCCGAAGCCATGACATTAACTGGCGATAAGCCAGCGGCGCCAAAAGCAGCGGGTAAAACAGAAACAAAGGGCAACGATCGTAATTTACAGTTAATTTTGGATATTCCTCTAAAATTATCTGTAGAACTAGGTCGCACAAAAATGCCAGTAAGTGAGTTACTCAATCTAACTCAAGGTAGTGTAATCGAGCTAAATAAATTAGCCGGTGAGCCCATGGAAGTTATGGTTAATGACAAGTTAATCGCTCGCGGTGAAGCCGTAGTGGTAAATGAAAAGTTCGGTGTGCGCTTAACTGACGTTATTTCGCCAGCTGAACGTGTTGAACAATTAAAATAGTCGAACAATTTAATAATAGGGAACGACCAATGAAATGGATTTTAGCGGTTTTCTTCTTAACATGTAATTTAATGGCCGAGTCGACTTTATCTGAACTTCCTGCCGATGTGCAGAATGAGATTAAGACGACGGAGTCTGTTTCAGCACCAGCCGCTGTTTCAGCAGCGGACAAAGTACCTACAGCTTCAGTTTCGGAAGCAGTTAAAGAGTCCGATGCGGTTGTTGATAAAAAAATGGCTAAAGAGAATGAGATTCCACTTTCATTAGAAACAACTAAGAAGATTTCTTCTAACGAAAATACGTATTTTCGTGTTGTTTTAGTTATCGCTCTTCTTGGAATTTTGGCTTGTGGCACTTGGGTGTTTGTTCGCAAAGCTAAATCTCAAAATATTAAAAGAAATAAAAATGAAATAAAAATTTTAGCTCAGCACTACTTGGGTCCTAAGAAGAGTATGGCGGTTGTTCGTGTGGCGGGCGAGTCGATATTAGTTGGTATCACTGATACTCAAATCAATATGATTAAAACTCTCTCTTTAATGGATGATGAACTTCCAGACGTCACTAGTCAGAACTTCCGAGCAGAGCTGGATACTCGAATGACTGATGACGTCGTTGATGTTCAAAAACCGGCATCTTCAACCTATAATCGTAAATCACAAATCAATACCAAGACGGCACAAACTGAAGAAGAAATGGACGAGTTTTCAATCAAAGGTATTAAAGACCTCGTGTCATCTAAATTAAAAAATATGAGGTCAATTTAATGTCTACTTCGTTGAAGTCATTCTTTAGCAAAGATGCATTCTGGAAGATCTTCTTGGTCTTTTTGGTGTTTTCGCCGTGGACATTTGCTCAAATGACTTTGCCTTCGGTAAATTTGGGCTTCAAAACAACAGATAATCCTAATGAAATTGTAAGCGCGATTAAAATCATCATGGTTTTGACTGTACTTACATTAGCTCCGGCAATTTTAATCATGATGACTAGCTTTACTCGTATCATCATTGTTTTCTCGTTCTTGCGCCAAGCGCTGGGTGTGAATCAAATGCCTCCGAACCAACTATTGGTTGGTCTTTCTTTGTTTTTAACGTTCTTTATTATGGGTCCCACATTTGAGGAACTAAACACCAAAGGCGTACAGCCGTTCTTGGCAAACAAAATTTCACAGGATCAGGCAATCACAGAGACGTTGGCTCCATTGCGTCGTTTTATGTTTACTCAGACACGCGATCAAGACCTAGGTCTATTCGTGAAACTAGCTAAAATCGAGAAGCCAAAGACTCGTGCTGATGTTCCGACACTAGTTTTGATTCCGGCATTTGTATTGTCTGAGTTAAAGACGGCATTCCAAATCGGATTTATTATTTTCCTTCCTTTTTTAGTAATCGATATCGTCGCTTCGAGTGTCTTAATGGCAATGGGGATGATGATGTTACCGCCGGTCGTAATTTCAATGCCTTTAAAAATTATGCTTTTCGTACTTGTTGATGGCTGGAGCTTGTTAGTCGGCTCAATGGTTAAGAGCTTTGGGTAAAGGATTAAAATGACAGAAGAGTTAATTTTAAAACTAGGACAAGACGCTTTACGAACGACGGCAATGCTAGCGGCGCCTCTATTAGTAAGCACTTTGGTGATCGGTTTGTTAGTAAGTATCTTTCAAGCGCTGACTCAGATCAATGAGGCAACATTAACGTTCGTGCCTAAAATGATTTTGGTTGCGTTGATCTTGGTTTTTGCTGGGCCGTGGATGTTGGACATTTTATCTGCATATACAGTGGATCTTTTTGAAAACATAGCCGTGATGGTGAGAGAATAATGTTTCAACACTTGTTTATGAATGAAAGCTACGTAATTGTGTTCGTTCTGGTTCTATTAAGAATCAGTTCATACCTTTTGTCGTCAAGCTTGTTCAATTCATACCAAGTACCGGCGCCAATAAAAATTTTGATGTCGTTAATGATGTCACTGATTGCATTTGAAACATATAAAACAGCTAAAGTTCCAGTGGATAGCTTGATTATCATTTTAGCCGCTAAGGAAGTTTTTGTTGGTGTGTGCTTAGGGATGCTAACTCGCTTCTTTTTCTTTGCTCTGAATATGGCTTCAGAGATGACCTCTCAAGCATTGGGTTTAAGTTCAGCATCTATTTACAACCCATTAAGTGGTATCAACTCCAGCTTGATTGAACAATTTCAAGGTACCTTGGCGATTTTGATTTTTTTCGCGATTCAAGGCCATCATCTATTAATCTCGGCTATTTTTCAAAGTTTTGAATTAGTTTCTGTATCGCAAATGACAATCAAGTTTGGTGGCTTGGGCGAGTTCGCTAAATGGTGCCAAATTTTATTTGAAATTGCTCTTAAGGTATCGGCTCCTGTGGTTAGCTCATTGTTCTTAGTCAATTTAGGTATGGGTATTTTGGGTAGAGCTGTACCACAAATCAATGTGTTCGTAACAAGCTTCCAAGTAACGATCGTAGTCGGCTTTTTAATTCTGTTTGTTTCGATGCCGCTTTATATGAATGAAGTAATTCAAATTTTAGATCTAACCCAAACACAAATGCTTAAAATGAT
Source organism: Bdellovibrionaceae bacterium UBA2351 (assembly GCA_002344565.1). GTDB lineage: Bacteria > Bdellovibrionota > Bdellovibrionia > Bdellovibrionales > Bdellovibrionaceae > UBA2316. The sequence continues at coordinate 9,324 of DDTZ01000088.1, forward strand.
GAGGTCCTTCTAATGGCTGACGACAGCGACAACGAAAAGACCGAAGAAGCGTCGGATACGAGGCGGGAGGATTTCCGAAAACAAGGAAATGTCCCGCACACCCGCGAGCTTTCAACGGCTCTTATGTTATTGGGCGTAGCGAGCCTAGTGACTATGTTTGCTAGTTTTTACCAACAACAATTCCGTGAATTGTTTCAATTTACATTTGGCGATCAGTTAGTGGTATTTATTCGTGAAGGGAACTTCACAGAGGCTTCAAGCCTGGTAGGTACGAAGCTATTTATTTTGGTTTTCCCAATCGTTACAATAGGAGCATTGTTAGGATCGTTATCGAGCATTCTTCAAATTGGTTTCATGACAGTGGAAGATGCCTTGTCTCCAAATCCGGATCGTTTAAATCCAATTGAAGGATTTAAACGAATTTTTAGTTTGCGTGGGTTGGTAGAAGGACTGAAATCGTTAATTAAAGTATGTCTTATCGGTATAGTCATTTATACTACGCTGGAAAAAGAAGCACACACTTGGCCTTACCTACAAACATACTCCAAAGAACAATTATTGGTTTATATCGGTTCAATGATTACAAAACTTTTCTTCGGTATCGGCATGGTCATGTTAGTTCTAGCTGCCGGTGACTATTTTTTCCAATGGTGGGATTTAGAAAAGAAAATGATGATGACCAAAGAAGAAATCAAAGAAGAAGTAAAGCAGCGCGAGGGGGATCCTATGATCAAAGCTCGCATCCGTAAAATTCAGCGGGAAGTTGCTACTCGTCGTATGATGGATAAAGTTCCGCAAGGTAATGTTGTTATCACAAATCCTACTCATATCGCTGTGGTCTTGAAATATGATGATAACTTGCCGGCTCCACAATTAATCGCTAAAGGCGGCGATTTAGTCGCAGAGAAAATTAAAGAATTGGCTCGTGAGCATAACATCCCAATCGTAGAGAACAAGCCACTTGCGCGAACTATTTTTAAAACTATGAAACTTGGACAAGTAATTCCTCGCGAGCTGTATGTGGCGGTAGCGGAAGTATTATCATACGTATTTAAGTTGAAGAGAAAGGCTAAGTTATGAATGAATTTTTAGAGCCTCTATTTCAATTCCTAAAAAGATTTGAAAAGGTCACAAAAAATACTGATCTTTTGATTGCATTTGGTATTTTGGCAATTTTAGCGGTGATGATTATCCCATTACCTCCGATCATGCTCGATATCTCGTTAACGTTTTCATTAGCAATCAGTATCTTGATCCTTCTTGTTTCAATATACGCAAAGAACGTTTTGGAATTTACATCGTTTCCAAGCTTACTATTATTAACAACTCTATTCCGTTTGGCCTTAAATGTTGCGACAACACGCTTGATCTTGAGTCACGGTCACGAAGGCCCTAAGGCAGCCGGTGAAGTTATTAATGCATTCGGTAACTTTGTCGTTGGTAATAATTATGTAATCGGTTTTATCGTGTTCATGATTTTGATCGTTATCAACTTTATCGTAATCACTAAAGGTTCGGGTCGTGTGGCTGAAGTTGCAGCACGTTTCACTTTAGATGCGATGCCTGGTAAACAAATGTCAATTGATGCCGAGCTTAACGCCGGTGTGATTAATGAAGTCGAAGCTCGTAAGCGACGTAAAGAAATTGAAAAAGAAGCTGACTTCTACGGATCTATGGATGGTGCCAGCAAGTTCGTTCGTGGTGATGCCATTGCAGGTATCGTAATTATGGTTATTAACATCGTGGGTGGTTTACTCATCGGTGTTATCCAAAAGGATTTAGATTTTGCTACCGCGGCGAAGTACTACACTATGTTAACGATTGGTGATGGTCTACTTGCGCAGATTCCGGCACTTATCATTTCAACTGCGGCGGGTATGATAGTGACTCGTTCGTCAGGTAATGATGAAAATATGGGTCAAGAAGTAGCGTCTCAGCTATTCATCAGTACGCGCGCTGTTTATATTTCATCTGCGGTATTGCTACTTTTAGGTATTGTACCTGGGTTACCAACGGTTCCTTTCTTTGCAATTGGTCTATTCTTAGCGATGATAGCTTGGGTTATCGATAAGTATAAGGCAGAAGCGGTCATAGAAGAGAAAAAGAAAAGCGAAGCCGCAATCGCCGCTCCAAAAAAAGAAAATGTCGAGTCTCTTTTGCCATTGGATTTGGTGGAATTGGAAGTCGGTTACGGACTTATTCAAGTTGTGGAGTCTAATAAGAGTGGTGACTTGCTTGAACGTATTGTATCTATCCGCAAGCAATTTGCTTTGGATTTAGGTATCATTGTTCCAAGTGTACATATTCGTGATAACTTGCAGCTTGGTCCAGGCGATTACCAATTGATGATCAAAGGCAATCGCGTTGGCGGTGGCACGTTGAAGTCAGATTACCTATTGGCGATGGATCCAGGAAATGTGTCTGATCCAATCGAAGGTATTCCAACTAAAGAGCCTGCGTTTGGTTTAGATGCATTGTGGATTCACCCTGGACGCAAAGAGCAGGCTGAAATGGCGGGTTACACGGTTGTTGATTTACCAACTGTTATGGCGACTCACTTAACTGAAATCTTGCGCACGCATGCTCATGAATTATTAGGTCGCCAAGAAGCGAGCCAATTGATCGAGAACTTTAAGAAAATTAATCCAAAAGTGGTCGAAGAACTTATTCCAGACATGTTGCCACTTGGATCCGTTGTTCGCGTTATGCAGAACTTACTTAAAGAACAAGTTTCGATCCGCGATCTATTAACGGTCTTTGAAACTCTTGCAGATGAAGCTCCGAAACAAAAAGATGTCGAAATCTTAACTGAGGCGGTCCGTAAAGGTTTATCGCGCGCGATCACTAGAAAGTACACGAACGATCAAGGCCGCATCCCGGTGATGACTCTGCATCCAAATATTGAGGAAAGTATTGCAAATTCATTGCTACAAACAGAGCAAGGCGTGCAACTTGTAATGGATCCGCAAACCGCGCACCAGTTGATTAATCAAATTGCGATGGCGGTTGAGCAGAACCCTGAAATCGCGGGTCAACCCATATTGTTAGCCTCGCCAATGTCTCGTAGGCATTTATTTAAGCTAACACACAGGTTTATTCCTCAATTAATAGTTTTATCACATAACGAGCTCAGCAATGATGCTCATATTCAATCCGTAGCCACTGTGGAGATGACACATGCAAGTTAGGAAATTTGAAGCACGCACGATGAAAGACGCTTTAGAGATGGTCAAGAAGCAACTTGGCCCTGACGCGATCATTTTAGCGGCAAAAGACAACAGCAACAAATACGGATTGGTTGGTGAAAGCAGTTTTGAGATTACAGCGGCGGTCAGCGAAGAAACTTTGCATAAAAAGAAATTCGTTGAGTCACGTATGGCTGAAAATGATAAACAGCAATTCCAAAATAGTTCGGCACGCACACAAAAAGAAATTATTTCTAAATTTGTAACTCGTCATACGACACCTGTTGCTAAACCCGTAACGACGCAAAAGTATATAGATATCAACGACGAAAAAAACGCCGCGGAAGAAAGAATTAAAAACGCAGTTCAGCGCGCGTTTGATGCGGGTACCTTGTTGAATGATCGCCAGGCTCAAAAGCAAGCGTCAGCTAAGCCTGTAGAAACACGAAATCAGGCCGTTGAAAAGCGTCAGCAGCAAGTCGAGGTTCAAAACGATAGCGAAATGAATTCGCTACGATCAGAAATCGCTTCGTTAAAAGCGATGATTAAGAGTATGCAAACTCCAATTGAAACTCGCCCACAATCGCATTATCCAGGTGAGAACTACGGCATTCACTATGAATTATCATCGCAGTTTCAAGGCCTAGTTAAAGAAGGCGTATTAGAAGAACTGGCTGCTGAAATGATTCTTGATCTTCAAAATCAAGTGCCGGTGACTCGCCTAAAAAACAAGCCCCTAGTTGAAGGGTTTTTAGCTAAACGTATTTTGGAAGACATCGTCGTATCGAACGGCGAAAACAAGAAGTTCCACTTCTTTGTGGGGCCAAGTGGCGGTGGTAAGACGTCTTCAATCATAAAAATGGCATCTCAGTTGATTGTTAGAGACAACAAAAAAGTAGCCCTTCTAACTCTAGATACTCAAAAAGTTGGAGCCGTAGAACAGCTTAGAATCTATTCGCAAATTTTAAACGTACCTTTCGCGGTTATTCGCGAACGTAATGATTGGAAAGAAATTCTAAAATTCATTAATTCAATTGATTACATTTTGATCGACACGCCGGGATCTAATTTAAAAACTCAAGAAGAAGTTTCTTACTTCGAGAGAATGATTTTAAAAGAGATTCCTTCTAAATCTGTTCATTTAGTGTTGTCGGCTCGGAATAAATACGAAGACCTACAAGGTGTTTTGAATAACTTTGCAACATTGAATGTGACAGACGTTATTTTCAATCATCTAGATGAAACCGTCCAGAACGGAAACGTTTACAGTTTTAATAAAATTAGCAAATTACCACTTTTTGCTTTTGGTATTGGTCAGCGTATTCCGGAAGATTTTGAGTATGCGACCAAAGAACGATTGGTTGATTTGATTTTTCACATCACACAAAAGAATAACACTACGAGTGAGGCATCATTATGAGTTTTCGATATCCTACTAAAACCATCAGCGTGACATCAGGAAAAGGCGGAGTTGGTAAGACGACGCTAGCTTGTAACTTGGCGTACAAGATTTCACGTTATGATAAGAAAGTTCTAATTTTCGATGCTGATTTAGGTATGTCGAATGTAGATATCTTCTTCGGTACACGTGCTGAGACTACGATTTATGATGTGCTTTCTGGAAAGAAATCGATCGAAGACGCTTTGGTTCGCCTGGATTCAAATTTATATCTGATATCGGGTGGGCATGGTATCGATCAGATGCAAAACCTAGATGCTTTTGGTAGAAAGGCAGTTCTAGATTCGTTAAAAGATCTTCCGGTAAATTTTGATTATATGATGATTGATACGTCTCCGGGTATTTCCCAGAACGTACTTCATATGAATGCGGCGGCGAAAAATAACATCGTTGTTATTACGGCTGATCCGTCAAGCTTTGCAGATTCATATGCATTAATTAAAGTTTTAAATCAAAAATATAAAGTGAATCGTTTTTCGATCGTTTCAAACTGCGTGAAAAACCAAGAAGACGGTTTTTACTTGTTTAAACGTTTTCAAGATGTCGTTCAAAAATTTCTATTCGTAAGTCTAGATTACCTTGGAGCGATTCCTCAGGACTCTCAATTGAAATCCGCGAACATTAACAAGCGTATCATACTGAAACAGGACCCTACGTCAGATGCAGCTATTGCGATTTCCCAAATTTCTTCTGAAATTTTAAAATCCCAATATAAAATCAACTCTAGCGGTGGTCTTGAAATGTTCTGGGATAATTTGGCGAGGGCGACCTCGTAACACGAGTAACGTCCTAATTGTGAAAGTTGGACTTTTCCGAACACCGACATTTGTTACACTGAATAAGACACACGACAATCCATGGAAAGGGTACTGAGTGAAGAATTTAGCTTTGCTGAAGAAGTATAAAGAAGATCCTAAGCGTTTAACTCAGCAACAAAAAGATAGTTTAATTAAGGAGTACGCTCCGCTAATTAAATTCATTGCTCAGAAAATCGCAGCTCGTCTGCCATCTAATATTGAATTAGACGATCTTATCTCTTCAGGCGTAATTGGCTTGATGGATGCGATTGATAAGTATGATCCGTCTCGTGATAATAAATTTAAAACTTATGCTGAATTCCGCGTACGTGGTGCGATTCTAGATGAATTGCGTTCACAAGACTGGGTTCCACGTTCTATCCGTGATAAATCAAAAGTGCTAGATCGTACGATTGCTCAATTGGAGCAAGATTTGGGTCGATCACCAACGGACGAAGAAATTGCTAAGACATTAAACATTTCACAAGACGAATTCCACGATTTAGTAAATCAAGTTCGTCCGGTGAGCTTATTATCAATTGATGATTCACAAACATTCAGTAACACGGATAAGAAATCTATCCTGAATTTACTGGAAGGTTCAAAGCTAGCAAATCCATATAATCAGCTTAACTTAAAAAAGGTTAAGGATATCGTGGCGAAAGCCATTGAAGATTTACCAGAAAGACAACGTTTAGTGCTTTCGTTGTACTACTACGAAGATTTAAATTTAAAAGAGATCGGCCAAGTTCTAAAAGTTACCGAGAGTCGTGTATCGCAATTACATGCTCAAGCTGTAACTCGTCTGCGCGCTAAATTAGCTGCAACGATTGGATCAGGCGAGATCGAACTGGTATAGCAAGGTTAGGAACGGGTGCTAGTTTGGAGTCTTCAGACTCGCAAAACCACCCGTAACGTAGAACACATTGATGTAGCCTTCGGCTTCAAGTTCATGTGAAATTTTTAAAGATTCATTACCAACATCACAAATCACGACAATAGGTGCTTCTTTTGGAAGCGCTTGAAACTTTTCCGTTGCTTTATATTCAGCCGCCGTAGTTTTCAAAATTTGTGCTTTCAAAAAATTCAAATAATAAGGATTCAAATGTTCAAACGGGGCGATCAAGTTGGAATCTTTCGTTAGATCTAGCAATGTGAAAGGTACTCGCTGCAGAACTAAGTTTTCTATTTGATAAATTCCGATTTGATTAATGGCTTCCACTCGATTTTCCTTTGTTTGGGATCTGCTGGTTTAGCACCATAACAATTAGAAACGCAACAAATCCCAAGATTCCCGCTAAAATAAACGGACTCTGGATAAATAGATGATGAAAAATAAACCCGCCTAGCGCCGGTCCTAGAATGCGTCCTAACGACGACAAGCTTTGCGTAACACCCAGGGTGCTGCCTTGCTCGGTACTTTCTGTAAGGTTGCTAATTGAGCCCAATATGGAAGGATTCGATAGACCATTTCCCAATGCAACGAACGTCATGGCGATGGCCATAACTGTAATATTTGGGGCCAGGGCGATAAGAACCATCCCTAAGAAAAATACCAATGTCCCACTCTTTAGAACTAAACGTTCCCCCCATTTAGGTAGGAATTTACGGATTAAGTAGCCTTGAGTGATGATAATGATGACGCCGATATAGGCAAATCCGTAACTGACTTCCTTGATCCCCCAAGAAAAGACTTCACCCATATACAGAACCAGCGTGGCCTCCATGGCTGACATGGAAAACGATAACAAAAAGAACGCAATCGTCAGATGACTGACCACTGGAATTTTCAGCTTTTCAAAAATAATAAGGAAGCGGCTTTTGTTCGAGCGTGCCGGTGCTTTTGTCGTTAAGCTTTCTTTTAAGAAAACTAATCCAAAGAGGAATGTGAAAAAGCAAAGGCCTGATACAACGTAGGACGCAAATGAAGTATTAAAGAATGGTTCTGTCGAAATATGTTTAGAATATTCTGTTAAGAATCCACCAATAGCCGGTCCAAACACAAATCCTAAACCAAACGCGGCACCAATGAGTGCCATACCTTTTGAACGTTGATCGCTGGGTGTGATGTCTGAAATGTAGGCTGATGCTGTCGAAATACTGCCGCCAAAGAAGCCGGCCAGCATACGGGCGATAAATAACATTTTTAAGTCACGACTTATGGCAAATAGAATGTAGGACGCTGCCTCACCCAAAAGACAGTAAAGCAAAATAGGTTTTCTACCAAAACGATCGCTTAACCGTCCCCAAAATGGAGAAAAAATAAATTGCATCAGGGAATATACCGACATCAAAAGCCCTGTTTCCGTAGCCGTTGCTCCGAAATCTCGACTTAAGATTGGGAGGATGGGAATGATGATCCCAAAGCCTAAAAGATAAATGAATACCGTTAAGAAAATCAGAATGAGTTGAGTTTTTCTTTTTGAAGAGGACATTTGCTTTACCTCTTCCATGTTGTTGGTCATACTATCCTTAATGAACCATTCAAGTTTTGTTTTTAAAAATCTGGCACTGCCTTTAGGGCTACTTCTGCTTTTAATAGCTCAGAACGGGTATAGTTTCAATAAACTTAAAACGTATGAACCCAGAACGTTTGAAATATCGGGCGGCGCCACATATTTTGAAACGTCAGCGAACTTTAACGACGTCGGAACTAAGGTAAACTTGGTCAGCTCGAATAAGTACACTTTGCTGGATATGTTCCTCGAGTCACGCTACGTATTTAAAGATTTTTGGTCGGTACGAGCCAAAGCGTATATCAGTAATGCAGAAAGTAAAAATACAGACTTTAACCGGGCCAATTCAACTTTGAACACGATTGAAGCCGGTGCGGACTGGATGGTTTATCGTGGGTTCATGGACGTGGTTCCCGAACTAACTGTACGTTATTCTTTGGACGAAATTTCAACGACTCAAGACTCAGTCGTTACAAACGAAGGTATCATGGAAGTTACGGCCATGATTAAGGCTCAGAACAATTATCAATGGTTTTCGTACTACGCCGGCGGCGGTTATGATTTCCGCAGCGGACGTTCGGGTATTATGCCGTGGTATTTAGGCGGCGGTTTGCAATGGAAACATTCATTCTTGGGGCTTGAACTAAATGGATTTCAGACGGTAACGGATGATCCAGATCGCGGTTCAAACGAAGCGGCTCGTAATACGCTTAACCAACGAGTCAATGCTGGTAGCTACAAGTTTTATTCTGTTAATCCATCTCACATCCAAGTACAGGCTAACTTAGATATCGGTTTTTCAAGTGGTTTTATTGTTAAATCCTACATTGCAAATTCGATTTCGGGTCAGAATTATGCGAATGGTATGACAATTGGTTTAATGGTGAACTTGTTGTTTGATACGTTCTCTAACAATCCTCACAAAGACGTTCTACCTGTTCGTGAGGTTGAGCCAGTGAAGCGCGAAGAAAATTATCAAATTCAAACTCAAGATGGTGTGGATCAAGGACTTTTCAAAAAAGAAGTTGAGCCCGAGCCAGTTCCTGTAAAGAAATACAACAAGGTTCCAACTCAAGACGATATTCAAGATCAGCTCGATCAAGCCGAAATGTCGATCAAGCTAAAATCCAAGAAGAAAAAGAAAAAATAATTCTATTCAGATAGTGAAGTCAAAAATCGTCACTATTTGAGTGATGATTAGCGGCTCATTGTCTAAATCCAATACAGCCCTACTGCATTGTCTGCGACTCCTAATGGAGCTGTAATTGCAACTTATAGAGTAGCTTAATTATAGGTTAGGAGAATGTTGCATGGGTTACTCAAGAGCATTATTTGGAATTTTAGCATTAGCTTTCTCTTTTCAGTCTTTTGGGTATACGGATTCTAAGGACGCTTACGATCAGCTTCGAGAAAAAATCAATACGACAATCAGTTCAAATCGCCAATTCTATTCGTGCGAAAGCGCTTTAGGTAAACCATCGATCTATTATCAAGGTAAACAGGCAAACAAGTGGTACTTGATTAATATCGCCGCGGTTACGACGCCATTAGCAAATATGATTTTAGTAAATGAAATTACAACAGCTACTGCTGATAATGTTTACTTTCAAACGGTATATGAAAAATCGCACCCTACTCCTGAAGGTAGCTACTTATTACCTACTGCTTCGCGTGCGGGCACTGAGACGACGACCTATGTATTCTCTGTAAGCTTAAGAGATGCACCAAGTATCCAGCATTCTTATAAAAAAGGCTTCTTTGGGTACTATACATTCCTGGCTACAGGAAAATGTTCAGTGATTACGGCGGAACAATTTGCTGAGTCTATAACTGCGCGTACGGGAATATAGGTGAGTGTGATGAAGAAGTTATTTTCCTATATTTTATCTTTAACTTTAGCTGCGTCGAGCTTCACATATGCTGCCGCGGACGATCAGGTCAATTACGTTTCATATCAAGATGCGATTGCGAATTTGAACGATCGACAAGATTTAGTTTTACCGCTGTTTACCCAACGAGAATCGTATCAAGGTCGTATTGACCTTGTTATGCATCCAGAAAACAAACAGCTCGATGTTCTAACCTTTACCTTAAATGAAGACTCAGTTGGTTTTACATTGTTAGCGGCTGCCTTAGAAATTGCTAAACGTGGTGGAACGCCTCGAATTGGCTATGATGCCTTTTCTTCAAAAGTTAGTCCAGAACTACAAGCCTACATGCGTGAGAAGGGTGTTGATCTTCGGTCTTTCCGCCCGATGACGTCACTTAAACGAAACATTTTATCGTTTTTCGAACTTGGGTTGTTAGGTTTCGCTAGCTTCTTAAATATGCGCACACATGATAAGGTTTATATTACAACTCATGGAACTATCGTAGGTTCTTCGAACTACTCGAAGTACTACTACTTATTAGGTAAGTTAGATAATCCAAAAAGTGAACGTAATAGTATGTGGGCATTTTTAGATAGAGAAGTGTTAATTCAAGGTCCGGCTGAGCAAACGGCTCGTTCTGAATTCGAAAAGAAATGGGCAGCCACAAAGTTTTGGTCGACTGGTGAAAAGGTTGAATTAACACCGGAAATCAGAGCTAAATATGATGCGGCTCTTGCGAAGCAGTCTCAGTTTATTGCAAGTGTGCAAAATACTAAAAAGCTGGGCGATTTCGTTTCAGTTAAAAACTTACGCTATGTAACTGATGTGATGAAAGCGTCAGAAAAGAAGAAAATTATCCATCACAATATTTTAAACATGATCAAGAATGCTAAAACGGATATCATTATTGAGAATCCATATGTATTACTACCAGATGATATGATGGCTGCCCTAAAGGCGGCTAAAGCCCGTGGTGTGCGTGTTCGTATCTACACTAATAAAGCCGAAGGTTCTGATGAGGGCGACGTATCAAAGCAATTCAAAGTCGATATGCGTGTTCTTGAGAACACGGGATTTGAAGTTTTCTTAAATGACCATTTTTATATCTTCCACGGTAAAGTAGTCGTAGTTGACCAAAAAGAAATCTACTGGGGATCATATAATTTTGATCCGCGTTCGAAGAATTTCAATTCGGAAAATGGTGTGTTTTTCGAAAGTAAAGAAGTCGCAGCACAAATTGATCGTCGAACCCAAACGGGTATCTTTGTTCCAATTGATATCCAAGGTCAGGGTCCAAAGTCCTACAACGTGAAATATTTAGCTAGGACTTGTGCCGAGGTCTATAAAAAGCAACGTGTGGAAACGGTACATATGGAGACTAGTTTTTGGGGTCGCTTAATGATGCGAATCAAAGCGCCACTACTTTAGTTGTATCTAAAATTTCTGGATGTGTTTTTTAATAAGTTATTAAGCTAATATATAATAACTATGAAAAAACAATTGTCGCTATTATTAGTCCCGATCTATTTGGTTTCGTGCGTTTCTAATCCGGTCGCTCAATCTCCGAAGGAGGCGCCGGTTGTAAATTTAATTACTGATGTTGATTTTGAGCCCTATCAGCTTAGTGATTGCGTTGAGAAGACATCTAATCGTAGCCCTTCCTCTGAATCCAAATGTATAAAATTCTATGAAAAATCGTTAGTAACTCTAGATAGCGCCAAAGCGCTGCAAAAGGTCGACCCCCTAACGGCAATCGCCGGTAAAACCAAGGTGATTGAACAGTATGGACAGACCGAAAATTTCGGACTATGGGCAATGTATCTAGGTTCTGAAAAAGTAAATCGCATGATTCGTGGAACGAATGCGAATGATCCAAAACCAGCGGACTTTATCCCGGTAAAAAAAATTAAGGCTATTTCCCTGGCTTGGCGAACGATTCGCGATATTCCAGATAGCAAATTTTCATTAAGCACTGACATGATGTTAGATCTGAATAGATTGTTACGAGGTGATGTTGAAACATCTGTGATGCAGGATTTAAACTCTAAAGTTGGAAATACACCACAGGGGAGATCGGCAGTTCAAGAACTAATAAAAAGCCTGAAGAGCAGTTTAGTAAGCGAACCTGGATATCGTAAAAAAGCGCTACGTATTAACGGTCTATTTGAATCAATTAGTGATGCCGAATTTGTTACAATTAAATCTAATGTTGAAAGTATTGGCGGGAAAGTAACAGAAACGATCGTTTCAGAAGTGAACGCGCGATCTTTTGTTGTCGAGTTGCCGAAGGGGTCTCGAGTTGTAGATGAAACGGCAAAGATATTGTCGGATGCAAACGCTAAGATGCCACAAATGGTGACGGCTTCGTTTAAAGAGAAGATTGATTTTATCGCTGAACTTCATACGAAATTGGCTATTTTAACTCCGTTTTCGCAGATTAATGATTTAACGGTCCAAATGTTAGTTAATCGTGTTTTGATCCAAGTGGGTTTAGACCCAGCGGTTCAAATCAACATCGATATGAACATGACTCGTGATCAAGTAGCCGAATTGTACAAAAATGGCATTGCCGAATACTTGCAATACACAAAAAATACGTTTGATGTCAAAGCGACTAATGAAAAGCAAGAAGCGGCTGGGTTAGGGGATGTTATTGTTGGCAATGAAGCAGCAGCAATCACCTATCGTGGTGCTGCACTTAGAGTTAAAATAACTGGAAAGTACGCTGAAAAATTCTCAAATGCCGCAGCCTCTATGCGTCGCAAAGATCAAGTGACTCCTTTAGATGGTCGCATGGTACAAATTGGTCCTGATAAAAGAAATTTCGTACTTAAGGACGATGGATTCCTTTATGACAGTATTGTTCCGTATGTCGTTCGTGTAGAAAATGGTAAGGCGAAACTGTATCCAATTTCTGATTATAGCTATCGTCTATTAGGTTTAGGCGGACAGTATACCGGTGAAAAAGGAGTTCGCAGAGCTATAACTCCCCAGCATCAGGAGCACCTTGGTGAAAACTTAGCAGCCGTTGAAAATTTATTAACTGGTAAATCAAAGCCAGAAGATTTTGAAATCGTCTATAACCGCGATTTACTTGAAGCAAATAAAAAAGGCGCTCTTTATTTATACGAGTGGCAATATCCGACTTTAGTTAGGGCATCTTCAATCAAAGAAGACCCTAAAACGAATCCCTATGCGGTATTGGCGCCCGGGCGTGGCGATCCAATCGCTGAAAAATACGAAGGTAACTCAGCCTATGAAGAAGCCTTCATGAGAGGAACTCGAGGTATTAAAATTGGCGATATAATTGGTCAGTACGAGCGTAAGGATCTTGATTACAATCAATTAGCACGAGAAGTTCGCGAATCTAATGTTCCTGAAAAAACAAAGCAGGCTGTATTAGCTAATATTACTGAGTCTCGACGTAAGCTCCATTCGGCCGCTCGTGAAATCATGAGACCATTCTTTCTTCGTGTTTCAGAATTGACTCCAGCAGAACTAAATCAGCTTCGTGGGAACTCAAAATATTTTATTCTTGAAGACTACATTAAGAATTTTTCAAAATTAGGCCATGAATCATTCGATAAAGCCGTTGAAAAGATGGGTGATGATCATGTGTACGTGCATAGGATTCAATCGGGAAGACAAACTAGTATGGTAGGATTCTTGTCTCAGACCGAAACTAGAAATCATCCGTTAGCTAGAATCTTGTCTGTTAATGGAATGGTCATTCCTCAAGTCAGAGAAATCTACAGTCTGATGCGATCTCCGAAGGAACTCAACGCAGTCACTGAAGATGGTGCAGTTGGGCCGTTGGTAAAACAGAAAATTGCATCTATCGCCAAAGGTGTTCCGCGAGTAGAAAAGACACTCGAATGGCTCGTGCTTTATATCTACAGTAAAAAAGAAAAATTCGTTCAAAATAGCGAAGAATTTGAGTCTCTGTTCATGAATCACTATTTACATGCCGTAAATCGCGCAAGTAAGGAAGGCGTTTCTACTACAGCAGATCCTACCTATTTATTAATGCTAAAAACATATGAAGATTATGCCGCGTTTAAGCCGGCCGACGGTTTAGTCCAATTATTTGAAAATTTCCTTGGCAGTAAACAGGCTGCTGTTGATGCTAAAGCTTGGCTTCAAGGATTGGCGGAGCGAGAAACTAAAGAAAAGCTACCTCGTGAGTACTATGAAAAAGGGTGGATTGGCGCATTCTCGAAAGAATATAAGGTGCCTGCCGAAAAAATTATCGAACTAATTGGCGAATCATCGACTGACAAGTTTACTAAGGAAAAAGACGGTACTTTGTACGTATTGCGAGTTCCCGTAAAAGATATCGATAGTAACTATGCGACAGGATATGATGGTCAGTACGAAAATACCACTCGTGGTGGGTTTGGCGTAGTTAAATCGAAATTTGGTATTTTCTCGCGCCCAATCGTTGATAAATCGTATGCGGGGGCGGCAAAATATGGAGTTAATCTAGTCGGCCTAACTAAAAATGCTCGAGAAGTTTATGATCTAGCGACGTCCCATTTAGAAAGCAAAGCGGACTTCACGCCGTATCTAGTTTACTCGCCAGAAACTGCGACTCGACATAAAGGCATTTTATCAGGATTAACAAGCACACGAAAAGGAACATACGCTCAAGCAGTGACGTCATTAAGAGGATTAAAATATGACATGAAATCTATTAAAACCGAATCCGATGCCGCCGGTTTTAAGCAAATCATGGAAGACGTGCTTAATGAAACTGTGAAAGCAATTGAATCAAAGACTGTGAGTGATGAGCGAAAAGAGCTAATTGAGACTCTGAGTTTGTTCTACCGCGAACACGGTACAAATAGCACAACTGTAGCGACCTGGGCTCTAGAAGCCTGGGAATCTATGCTTCCTGTGAAAGGGCAGCCTGTAAAAGTAAGTAAAGAAATGGCTACACGCGCTCGCGCTGAAGCTAAATTCTATAGAACGCTGTTGGGAATGGATGCTCAATCGTCAGCGACGGCTCAAACGGGTACCTAGTCTATAAAGTACTTTTGTAGGTCTTCTAACCGGAGGGCCTTATGAAATGATATTTGAATTCTTTTTTTGCGGGCTAAATGCCCGCTTACTATTTCTACCTGATTCTTCCTTAATGAAAATAAATCCGACAGATAACGAATAATTTCGTCATTAGCTTTGCCATCTTCTGGCGGCGCATGGACTTTGAGTTTTAATTGATCGTCGTGGATTTTTTCGAATTCGGTACGGCGGGCGTTGGGTTGGACATAGACCGCAAGAATTACGGTCTTGTCCGTGATAATTATTCCAGTTTTAAGTTCGGATAAATCAATCACCGGTTACAGTGATTGATTTTTATCGTGAGCAAAATGGATAGACGGCATAAACTTCTCGCCTTGTTCAAGAATCGACATGTGAGCTTGTACTAATGCTTTTAGATTCGCTTCAAACTGTAGACGAGCACGCTTTAAATCATTGATATCTTGATATGTTTTTCTTAAAGACTCTTTAGAGTCTCTTAAGATCATTTCTGCTTTTTGCTGAGCATCTGTAATAATTAGCTTAGCTTCACGTTCGGCATCGACTTTTAACTTTTCCGACATTTGCGACGCTGCGGACATTGTTTCTTTAAGCATTTTGTCTTTTTCTTTGTATTCTAAAATCGTAAGCTCTTTTTCACGTAGAACTTCTTTCAAATGATTTCTTTCGTAAATCAAGGCTTCTAGCTGAGCTGAAATTTGCTGCATAAATTCAGAAACTTCTTGAGGATCACAACCCATAATTTTCTTTGAAAATGATTTGTGTGCGATATCGATGGGTGTAACTTTCATAAGACCTCCGTGTCTACTATTTGAGTGTATCAAAACTTTGACGGGATTTGGGAGGAAATGGTTGCCGGCTGAGCTTTGGTCTGGTCCAGGAGGCTAGGGAAAACCCCCGGTTTTTGAGATTGTGGCTCCGTCTTCTTTTGCTTTGATTTTTGTAGTTTGCGAGGGGACTTCCTTTTAGAAAGGGACTTTGCTTTTTGGAAGGGCGGCCTCCATGCCTCGCAAGCGGTTGGCTACGCCAACAAAACCGCATCCTGCGGCGCTTGAGCCTTCCAAAAAGCAAAGTCCCTTTCTAAAAGGAAGACCGGGCTTGAATTGAAAGCAAAAGAAGACGGAGCCACAATCTCAAAAAAATGCCCGCGCCGCAGCCGTTTTCTTTTTTGTTTTGTTGCCAGTTGCTGAACGCGGTTTTGATTGGGAATTCATTCTTTTTTACTTTGGATGTTTTTTAATCTGTTAAAAATGAGTTAAAGTGATTTCGTTTGTAAATTTGGGGTGCTGGATAAAATTTTCAAATTGGGGGTGGGAGTGAACTAAACTATTTTGGTGGGTTTTGGGTGGGGGTTGCGAAGTGAAACTACGGATGATTAATTTCATTTTTTGATGGGTGGGGTTTACTTTTGTTTTTAGGTCGCCTATTCAGATCACGTTTTTGAAACAAATAATTAACCAAAAAATGGAGTGTATTATGAAAGCGATTTTAGCTTTAGTTCTTTTCTCGGCGTCTTTTGCATCGGCTGTATCAATGAAACCTTATGACAAATGGAATTGCTATTTTGCAAATACGAACACGGGTATGATTCGTGGTACCTACGTAAATGTAAATTTCAATATGCTTAGAAATGAAGGTTCTGCGGTAACGATTGCGGATTGTATCAATTGTCGTATCATGCCTCAAGAAGTGAGCGTGACTCGTCAATGGAATCAAAATACTTTGTTCTACACAAATGCAAAAAAAGGTTTTGATTTACGAATTTTCTGGTCGCCAGTAGCGCGTCCAAATACAGCACTTAATGCGTCTTTTAATGGCCGTGCGGGTAGCTGCCAAGCTGTAAATTAGTTTATTTTCGTTTTTTAGGAAAATACCGATCTTTTAACAAAGATCGGTATTTTTTATTTTAGTAACTTTGCCATTTCTTGATTGCGTAGGCCTGCTTTTTCAAAAGCAACGCGTAGTGATCTTTCGATTTCAGAGTCACGCATAGATTGCAAACCTGCTTCGGTAACGCCTTTTTTTGAAGCGACCCGATTTTGCAACTCTTCGAGTGTTAGATTTCCACTGGCTCTGGCTAGTTGACTAGCGCCTAAAAAAGTTTCCAGTGTTAGGTTTTGAGCGACCTCTTCGTCAAAACCGTATTCGATCATCCAGTCTTGCCAGTAAATCATCATTTCGTATACGAAACCAACTCCGCTTGAGCATGCAACCATGAATGATTCGAATTGATCTTCGTCTTTCAATTTCGTCGTTTGTCCAAGTGGTTTAAATAAATCTTCAACTAATGTATCCAAATAGGAATCCGCTTGATCTGTGTAATAGCCGACTAAACCTTTTCCAATCAGCGTTGGTGTGTTCGGCATCATTCGAATCCAACGTAATAATGGCAAATGTTTTTTTAACGTATTTAATTTTATTCCCGCCGCCAAACTGATTACGATCTGCTTTTCAGAAAAAATGCCGCCTAAGGGATCGATTGCTGCTAATAAATCTTGTGGTTTCATTGATAGCACAACGACTTGCGCTTGTTCGACTAGTTCTTCGTTGCTATTAGAGATATTGATTCCGTACTGGTCTCGCAATTTAATCGGTTTTCCCGGTGAGCGATTACTAACGTAAATTTTCTGTGCGGGAATAACTTTGTTATCAATAAGACCCTTAATAATAGCTTGAGCCATATTCCCACAGCCCATAAAACCGATTGAGTTTGTTCCAGAGAATGCCATTTAAGTCCTTTCGCCAAATAGTAAAGTACCAACTCGAATTACCGTTGCGCCTTCTTGTAAAGCGATTGGGTAGTCCTGACTTGTGCCCATCGATAGACTATCTAATGGGTGCAGACTTGTATCTGTTTTTTTTCGAAGATCGTGTTGTAACTGATATAATTTTTTAAAATAGCCACGCGTGATCGATTCATTTTCACTGGCTGGCGGCAACGCCATTAGACCTACAATTTGGATGGAGTCAATTTGAGTTAACTTTTCCCATGCGGCAACTAAAGTGTCCTTTGCAAAACCAGTTTTTGTATCTTCATTTCCCAAATTTACTTCAATAAAAACCTTTTGAATGACACCGATGGATTTAGATTTTTGACCAATAAGTTCAGCGATTTTCACTGAGTCTATGGAATGGATATATGCAAATTTACCGACAATCGAATTTACTTTTTTTGACTGCAGATGGCCAATCAGATGCCATTCGATGGTTTTCGGAAGACTTACTATTTTTTCTAAAGCTTCCTGAACATAATTTTCACCAAAGGCCGTTTGCTGTTGTGAAACTAACTCTCGGATTTTATCGATGGATTGCTTTTTTGAAACGGCAAGTAATTTCACTTTCTCTGGATGAGGACTGAATTTTTTTATTTCTGCTTGAATATCTGCAATTGTTTTAGTGGCGCTCATACTTAGGTACTCGGTGGAAAATGAAATTCTGTTTTCAAAATGGGGGCTATGATTTCAATCGGAAAACCAATGATATTACTCATCGATCCACGTTGAAAGGCGACAAGTTTCTGACCTAGACCTTGAATACCGTAAGCACCTGCCTTGTCCATACCTTCGCCCGTACGCACATAGTCGTCGATTTCGACTTCGGTGAGGTTACGAAACTGAACCAGGGACGACTCAATATGAGACACTTCCTTCTGTGTTTTTAGATTTTTTATGATGACCGCGGTTTTTACAAAGTGAGCATTTCCAGACAAACGTCTAATAATTTCCCGCGAGTGTTCAGTATTTTGAGGTTTGCCTAGATGATGGCCCTGGAACTGGACTTCCGTATCCGCAACAATGACGGTCGATGCGTCTTTAGACAGGCTGTTTAGCCAATTTTCAGCGGCCTCTAACTTTTGTCGTGTTATACTTAAAATCTGGGTGTCGGGGTGTAAGTTTTCGTCAATTAATTCCGATGTAGATATGGGTATGGAAGTAAATGAAAAGCCTGCTTTTTCAAGTAATTGGATTCGACGGGGAGATTGTGATGCTAACACTAAATCGCTCATTTGCTAATTGCACTGAAACACGAAAGGGTTCAAATGGGAAGTGATAACATATTGCTTTTTTTAGCTGTCTTTTTAGGCGCTATCTCTGTTTACTTTTTTGTTTCTGCGTTTATTCAAAGTAACAAAGATAAAGCACAGTTAAGCTGGGCAAACAATGACGAGCCGGTTAAGTCTAAAAATCCAATCATCAACATGTCTCGCCCACTGGTGCATCAATTTACCTTACAGCATGCTTTAAAAATCAAGAGCCCAGATTATCGGAAAAAAGTTTCTAGGTATATCATGGTAGGTGGCCTTTCAGCAGAACTTAATGAGGATGAATTCATCGGCATGCAAATACTTTGGGGCGTTATGTTCCCGGTGTTTATTGCACTTATGGATTTTGCTCTGCAGCTTGAGTTTCCGTTTCCAGTTCTGTTGGCACTGGTACCACTAGGAGTGTACTTGCCTATTATGCATGCGATTGGTGAGAAAGCAAAACGTGAATCCAGTGTTCGGGCCGATTTGCCATTCTTCATTGATCTTTTAGCCTTGTCAGTGGAGGCCGGCCTTGAATTTTTCTCTGCGGTTCAAAAATTAATCGATAAATCTAAAGGTACAGACAGCGTATTGGCGGCGGAACTTGCAATCGTAATTCATGAAACTCAAATGGGTTCGTCGCGTGAAGAAGCTTTGAGAAAAATGGTAGGTCGTCTAGAGATGAGCGAGATCACGTCGTTTGTGGCAGTTATCTTGGATGCGCAGGCGTCCGGTGCTCCGATTGCGCGCGTTTTAAAAGAACAATCAGAGCAAATCAGACTTGAACGATTTGTGAGAGCGGAAAAAGCGGGTGAAAAAGCAACCCAAACAATCATGATACCAATCATGGTGTGTATTGTGCCTGCGGTTTTTATCATGGTCTTGGGACCAGTGGCTTTGGGAATGATGTACGGTGGATAAGTAATGAAGAAGCTTTGGAATAAAACTCAGAATACGTTGCTTGTTGACCACCTTTCGGTGGCCACGACGTTTGTAGATCGCGGTGTTGGTTTACTGAGTAAATCTAGCCTCAGTGACAGTGAAGGGCTATGGATACATCGCTGTAACAGTATTCATACTTTTTTTATGAAGTTTTCAATTGATTGCATATTTGTAAACAAGGACTTGATTGTGGATGATCTGGTTGAAAATATAAAACCTTGGAAATTGGTTTTGCCGAGATGGAGATCTCGTTCGGTGATTGAAGTACCGTCGGGGTTTATTAGTAAATCGAAAGTTAAGAAAGGAGATCAGCTTGATGTGGTCTCTTAGAGTGTTGAATGGCCCTCAGGCAGGGCAAATATTTAATCTTAAAAATGGAAAAAACACCGTTGGCCGTGCTTCTCAGTGCGATATCAAAATTATGGTCCAAGGGGTTTCTAAAATTCATTGTGAAATTGACGTGGCTTCGGATGGAATTAAAGTCACTGATAATAACTCCAGCAATGGAACATATGTAAACGGAACAAAAATTCAGGCAACTACGTTAAGGCTAGGAGACAAGTTTAGTATCCATAACGTTTTCTTGGATGTCGTGCCAACTCCGCAGATGAAAGCGAACACACAACTGATTCGTCAAGGTCAACCGCAAGTGCCACAAGGATTTATTCCTCAGCCTCATTCGGCTCTAGCTCATCAGCAGCAGCCAATGGGTATGAACTCTATCTATCAACAGCAAATGGGTCAAGCGCACCTGTCTCTTGCTAAAGAACCAAAACAAGAAAAGGCAGCTAACAAGGACTTTAAAGAGAAATTTGAAGAGTATCTAAATAAAGTTGTTTTACCTGGAGTCTATAAACTCGCTCAAATTTTTGAAATGAAATTAGTTTTAGCGGGTTTCGTGGGTCTATTTATTTTTGCCGTAACTTTGTTTTCATTGTTCCCAATGATTACTGTCAGCCGCGACAGTATTCAAAGTGAAGCTAGAAAGCGTGCAGGTTCGTTAGCACGTGCTTTAGCCGAGACTAATCGTCGTGGTATTTCGGAAAATAATTTTGGTACACTCAGCACATTCTCAATTGAACGTGAGGACGGTGTTAAGGAAGCACTTATCATCAGTAGAGCCGATGGGTCCATAATTGCTCCGGTGGCTAAAGCCGGTAGAACAGTGGATATTCCGTTCTTAAACGAAGTGCAGCGATCAAACCGTGATATTGTGAAATCAATTGATTCGACAACGATTGGCGCATCCTTCCCAATTGAAAAGTATGATATCGAAAAGCAAGAGGCTGTTCCGGTAGCCTTTGCGGTGGTTATTTATGATATCAGCATACTAGCAATGGATGATGGTATTATCGTAAGCTTGTTTATGCAGAATTTAATTATCGCAAGTATTTTTGGCGCGATTTTATTTTTCTTCTTATATAAGCTAATTGAATTTCCAATTTCGAGTATTAATAGACAGCTAGATATCGCCCTTCGTGAAAAAACGGATACAATTGAAAACACGTTCTTGTTTCCACCACTTCAGGCGCTTGCTGGAAACATTTCTAGTCTATTAACTCGGTATATTAGTGGTGAAGGACAAGGGCAGACGTCGCAAAGTAAGGACTTTGAAGCCTCAATGCTCATTCAACACTTTCGCGACCCAGCATTTGCAGTTACTGCCGAGAAAAAGATTTTGAATCTAAACAGTAACTTTGAGTCCGTTGCGCAAAACTCACTGGAAGCCTTAATGGCTCAGGGGGTTGAGGCCATTGTAGACCAGTCTCTTAAATTGAATATTTATGAATTGATTCAGGAATCAGTTCTAGTCCCAAATCAAATTCACCAACGTGAGTTAGATATGGGGCGTGGAACAATTGTGATCCGTTGTCATCCAGTAATGAATGGTGCTAATCCGGACTATTTTTTATTCTCGATTGTACCAAAGAAGGAAGATAATTAATGAACGCTGTGGCTAAAGCAAAACTTTTACCTTTCGAATTGGAAGTAGTTTCAGGTCCACACCTGGGACAGAAGTTTTCTTTTGTCGATACGTCTTCAGTTTCAATTGGCCGTGGCACTGAAAATCAAATCTGTCTGCAGCATGATCCACGCGTAAGTCGGGTTCATGCGGAAATTAAACAAGAAAACGAAGTCTTTTACATTTTTAATAGAACAGATAAAAATTTAATGTTGGTGAATGGATTGAAAGAAACCCAATTCAAGATTACGCAGTCATGTGTGATTACGATTGGTGAAACCGAGTTCAAATTTATTTATCCTCAAGCGACTCCTAAGAACTTCAAAAATCCGTTGCAGCCACTGTCCTCAAATCCGGTACCGGTAGGCTTAGTTCAGCATCAGAGCCAAGCTCAAATGCAAAATCAAATGCCAGCTCCAGTACTAAAACATCAAGTGCCGATTACACCCAATCAGGGTCCCATCATTCCAAATTCGATGGGAAGAGGTAATCAACCTCAGCAACCAAAGCGTCGTCGTCCGGCACCTAAAAAGGAAAATGGGCTAAACCCGATGATTCTGATTGGTATAGTGGGCATTGTTATTGTTGCATTTTTTATTTTACCAAGTAAGCCGGACGAAAATGTTAAGCCCGAGCGGGGGCCAGACATCGTGACTCCTGTGTTTCAGGATGAACGTCGTTATCAAGAATCGTTAGAGCAAGCCAAACAAGCGCTATTGAAGATGGAAAATCAAAATTCCCGTCAAGCGATGGCTCAACAATTCTTTATTAGTGGTATGAGGGAGTTCCTAAATGGTAACTACCACAGGGCCGTAAGTCTCTTGAATTCAGCATATCAAAGCGATCCGACTCTAGTCGATGCGGAAAAGTTTGCACGAGAAGCGCAAAGAAAACTAGACCGTCTTATTGATTTCTACTTCGCAGAAGGCATAAAATATAGAGAAAACAATAACTATAGAATGTGTAAATCGTCGTTTCAAACAGTTCAGCTTTATATTCGCAACAATGCAAAACATCCAAAGTTCGTGGAAGCGAAACAATTTTTTGATGAATGTACAAACTTAGATAGAGTGAGGAGATTTTAATGTCATCCTTGCGAGTTAAACAAAGTGGAAAAATAATTAAAGAAATCATTCTTGACGAGGCTAAGAGCTATTTAGCTGGTCGTAAAGAGGGTGCAGATATTTTTCTAGAAGCTGCAAAAGCTATTTCTCGGGAACATTTTATTTTAAAATTTGATCAGGTATGGACAGTAGAAGTTTTGTCACGATTTGGTGATATTCAGTTTAACAATGATCGAGTAAGACAATTTACTTTACAAGAAGATTCAGTTTTTAGTATCTATCCCTACGATTTTGAATTCATAAAAGAAGACCCAAAAGTTATCGGGTCTTCACAACCTCAAGAAATGGGTATGGTTCCAAGTGCATACGAAAATCAGTCCGCGGTAGGAGATGCTGATGAATTCGAAAAAACAAGTGTAGGTGGTATTGCTTTTGTTCCGCATATTCAGTTCCTCGATGAGAATCAGTTTATGCAGAACTTGGTAACTCTTCATGACCTGAGTGAATGGACGGCGGGCCGTGAAGCCTCCAATGAAATAGTAATCAATGACAACCGTGTTAGCCGTAAACAATTCAAAATAACTAAAGAAGGTAATAGTTACTTTATTGTAGATTTAGGTAGCGTAAACGGTACATCTTTAAATTCCAAAATTATTGTACCAAACGAGCCTACTCCTATTCGAAGTGGTGATCGTATTCAAGTGCTGGATACGGTGATGATGTTTGAACTCAAAAATAAGGATTTTGATAACGAACTTAAAAGAATCCAAGAAGCAAATTTTCACAATCCAGAAAATACAAATCTACCGGCTCTACACACTGGAATGAGTGTTGCCCATACTCAAGCCACACAAAACTCGCTGGTGCATTATACATCCGAACAAGCACCCTTGCCATCGTTATACCAAAATCAAAATCAAGGTATGGCGCCGTATGATCCCAATATGAATTATAACTACGAACAGGCGCCAATGCCAGAGGGCGAGTTCGAAGAATACGAAGATGCGGGGGCAGATAAGAAAAAACAAATCAGAATGTTGCTGGTTGGCGCTGTCGTGTTAGTATTTATCTTTGTTGGTTATAGCGAGTTCTTGGCTCCCAAAAAACCAACCAAGGGGAAAGTGAGTTCGTCAGATCCTTATTCAAAGCTGAATGCGAATGAATTATCATTGATGAAGCAAAGTTATGAAATCGCAACCGACTACTATTTTAAAAAGTCGTATCAATTGGCTTACGATGAAACGCAGAAGATCATTAAAAAGCTTGAAGAATCCGGTATTGCATATAAGAAAACTAAGTTTGGTATTGAAGTAGATGATTTGTCAAACAAGGCAAGTTTGGCGATTGAAGCCGAAAAAGAATTAATGAGGCACGCAAAAGAAATCGAAGATAAACAAAAACAAGACCAAATTGTTTCGACTGTTTACAATGAGTGTGAAAAACGGCTAAATTCTAATCCCGAAATGTCGCTGGCTGAATATGACGAGTGCGCGCGTGAAGCCGTCCAGCTTAACCCCGAACATCCGCAGCGCCAATCAGCGGTACTTAAGATCCAATCGCTTATTGAAGAAAAAAACAGAAAAGCTGCAGAGCAAAAGTTTTACCGTGAACGTGTCGCGAAGTTAAAAGCCATTTATGCGCGTGCGAGTGCTACAGAGAAAAGCGGTAATCTGCTGCAAGCTATCGATGACTATAAGGTCGTGTTAAGGCAAGATCTACCGGACCCTGAGGAATTGAAGGATATTTCACAACGTAAAATCGCATCCATTCAGAAAATGATTTCGACCAAATCATCAAAGTATGTCGACGATGGTGAAAAGTTTGCTTCACAGAAAAAATATAAAGATGCCATTGATCAATTCCGCAAAGCTCAGAAGGTGAATCCACTAGATAACAGTTTTGAGGAGCGAATTGCTGGCTTGAAGCGTGATTTAGCTAAAGAAATCAAGCCTATTTGGGATGAAGCCGTAATTGAAGAACAGTACAATCAAGTAGAGTGTATGGAAAACAAAAGCTGCGCTATCGAGAAATGGAAAAAGGTCATCGAAATGGATGTCCGCGATGGTGAATACTACTCTAAAGCGATGGCCAAGCTTAAAAAGTATGGGGCCCATTAGTGAAACTTGAAGAGCGCAACTATAGTACAAAAGTTATTCGTCCCAAGCCCACCGTATTTCATAGTCAAGATTTGAATATGATTGTAGTGATGACGTGCTGGGGTGAGAGTGGTTTTAAGGACCGTATTTTTGAAGAAATCCAAAAATTTGTGTTCGCCGCGGAAGGTGACGTCGAAGTTACGTCGCCATTTGAGATGAACACTTATTTGTCTAGAAATTGCAATTTTTTAAGAATGAGCACTCTGCTTATTAATGATCTAATTTATCGCGGTGAAAATCGGGATGCTTATAAATCGTGTTACGAACTTACGATTCTATATAAGAAGGATAATAAATTTAGTTGGGTTCAAGTAGGTGCTCCGAATCTATACTTATTCAAAAATAGGTTGCTTCCGTTGAGCGTGTCACTGCCATTAAGTTATTCGGCAACTCCGGGCGCTTTACCATTGCCGCAACAGTATTTGGGTACCGAAATGCATTGTCATTTTCAACTGGGTGAAATTGTTGTGGAGCCGGATCAGAAACTACTTTTATTTAGCGAAACCAGCCTCTACAAAGACATCTGGGGTCTGGAATCAGCTGATTTCAATTTGGATAAGCTGGTTAAAAATCAAATTCAATTAGATCCAGAGTCACCATTTTGGATGGCGATGATCGATTTCAAAGACTGATATAAGAAGTTCTCAATAGATGCAATTTTCAAATTTTGTTTAGGAATGAAATCTAAACCCAGTTTTGCATTTTCAATATGAACGCGTCTCAAGACGTTATATATAGCGATATTTTTCTGAAAATATAGACGTAGTTCCTTATCTGAGGGTTGTTTTAATATGTATTGATTAAAAAGAAACTGAGCTTTTTTGCTTTTACATTTCTTTAGAAAATCATTTTTTAAAGCTTTACTAAAATAAGCAAAACATGGGTTTTCTTGTAAATGGTATTTTGAAATAAGTAACTTAGTTTCATTTGCTGATAGTTCCAAATTGCGGCCTAAAATATAGTGATAGTCAAAAAACTCACTCGATTTTTCAGTCATCACCTGCTTAGTGGATAGAGCAGCAATATCAGAAGTAAGTTTCGATAGTTCTGGAGTTTCTATGAACGGACTAAAATTTTTGGACTCCAAAATTTGCAAATACAAAGCTACCTGGTTACGAGTTGATCCATTGATCGGTTGTGGTGATTTTTCTAAATTATCAGTAAGTTTATTAAAAAGTTTAGGTTCTCTATCATTTATAAACAGGTACGAATTATCTAGCACTGCCGAGCGAATATTCCCCACTTGCTGCCATTTTGGCCAACCAGATTCAATTACAATTAATTCTGGGTTTAATTTCTTTTGTTCTTCGATTTCCGCTTCACTAAAATTAGAAAAATTAGTTTCGTGGCCTTCTGGTGCTTTGAATGTATTGAAAAGCATTTGTCCGATATCTTTTAACGACAAGACAATGCTAATTGAGTTTGGTTTGGTATTGATTTTGTTATTTTTATGATCCTTGAAAAACATCGCGACTTGAGAGTTGTTACTATTAAGGTTTATGGCTATGTCATCGTCTTCAGAACTGTTGGGTAAATGTCCGTTAAGGCCAACAAGTATGATTTTGGTGTTATCCCAAAGATCTGCTTTTTTTAGTTCCTGAAAAAAATTGAACAATCTTTCATCGAAGGCCTCGAGCTGGCTTTCATAAGATAAACTTCGGACTTCGCCTAAATCGGATTGTGTTTCTTTGAAGGTGTACTTCAGATCGCCCAGTTGAATGACAGCTAAAAAAGGCTTGGGATCAGAATCTTTGATGTAGTCTGTCGCCAAATTCATTGTGTCCTGGAAGTTGCGACTTCCAATATCGGGATTAATATTGTCATCAAAGACTTCGAAGCCTTGTGAAATACCGGCTTTGCGAAAGAAAGGCGGCGAACTAGAAACAAAAACGGTGCGATAGCCAAGATTCAATGCAAGCTCGGGAAATGTTTTAAATTCCGGAGTCAGTGTGTTGTGTGAATTGAATCTTACGTTATGACTATATGGATATAGTCCTGTGAGTAGTGAAGCAAAGGCGGGTAATGCCTGTACTGACGGTGTGTAGGTTTGGGTGAAACGATAAAATTCAGAACACAAAATTTCGAACCCAGATCTTTTGGAAAAAGTATCAGACTCGTGACAATTTATGGCTTTGCTATTTAATTTTTCGGTCGCGATAACGATATAATTTGGTTGTTGTGACTTCTTGCAAGCCACCAAAAATACCGCTGTGATTAGGACCAGAATCACCTTGACCATAAACATTGACCTCGACACAATAAAATAACTTTATCTAATTTGTCTTTCCGAAGGAAGGTAAACAGTGCTAACCGAAAAAATTTTTGCAGTTGCCCACGTCATTGATCAAGTTCTTTTGTGGATCCTGGTATTTTTAAGTTTTTTAAGTCTAGGTATGATCTTAGAAAGGCTTTTTAATTTGCGTAAAGTTTCAAAAGAGTCATCTCGTGTGCGCGAACAAATCAAAGCGTCGCTACAAAACCACCAAACGGAATTCTTTGAAGATTTAGCTCGTGACCCAATGTCCTTTGAAGGTCGTATGGCTAATTATGCTCTTAAGCATATTAAAGAAAGCGGCACTAAAGGTTTGGAAGAGTTTTTCAATACAAATATTTTGACGATGAAGCCAGAACTAGAAAGATTTTTAGGCTTTCTTGCAACGGTTGGATCAAATGCTCCTTATTTAGGTTTATTGGGAACCGTACTTGGTATCATGAAAGCGTTTAATGATTTAGCTCAGTCCCCTGAGGCTGGTCAGCAAACAGTAATGGCGGGGATTTCTTTGGCTCTTGTTGCAACGGCGGCCGGCCTGTTTGTCGCAATTCCAGCGGTTATTGGCTACAACTACTTTGGTAAGCAAGTTAAATCGATCATTCAAAGTTTAGAGTCAGTGAAGGAACTTGGTCTTAGTTACGCTAAGAAAAAAGGATTATAATGGCTGTTAAATTTAGTGACGATGATGGACCATTATCAGAAATTAATGTCGTTCCTCTAGTCGATATCATCCTAGTCGTTTTGATTATCTTCATGGTGACAGCGCCGATGTTCATGAAGCCATCAATAAATGTAAATTTGCCAAAGGCCGCTTCCGGCGATCAAACTCAGCCGGGGCAGTTGAATATTTCTATTACCTCGGATGGTCGTTTGAATTTAAATGGTTCATTCGCCAGTGAAGAGGTTGTTGGTCAGAAAGCTAAAGAGCTTTTCGATGCGAATCCAGAGGTTCAAGCCGTGATTTCTGCCGACAAAGACGTAGCCCATGGTCGAGTCGTGGGTGTGATGGATATTGTTAAATCTGCGGGTGTTAAAAAGTTCGCGATTTCTATCGATAAAAAGTAAAAGACGATCGTCCGGATCGTCTGTGTTTTGACGGTATTTCCGTCGGTTTCCACAATCCAGTTTTGAAAATTGGCTCTAAATCCTGTCAAAAAACCGCCGATCTGAAGGTATGCGATTTTTGCTGGCGAATGCCTTTTTGTTTTTAGCGATTTCAGGAATTTTGTACTATCAGTACTTTTTCCAGTCGTCGAGTTCATCGGCGGCCGTCGCTTCGGCATCGTCACTCAGAAAGCCGGCGGCCACGTCAGGGGATTTACCCGTAATCATCGAATCCAAGCCTCTGAAAGAAAAGCAGCCGGTCGACCTAGACTGGAAAGTTAGTTTAGCCTGCAAAAATTCTGAAAAGGAAATGGCTCAACAAAATGATTCCGTGATTTTGAGCTTAAAAAAGTGCGAGAAAGAGTTTCCAAAAGACATCGTAATTGAAAATCAAACGAACGGCTTCACGGCCTCGGTTTTTGCGTTGAGTGCCTCTCACGCCAAAACAGATTCTATCCCCTTAAAAAAGGGCAAGAACGTGGTTATCATCAAGTACATCCTTTCAAAAACCAAAGCCGAAATAGTCGAAAAACTCAGCATTCAGCACTAGTTACCGAGCGTAACGCTATCAGTTAAAAGTCGGGACTTATAGATTGAGAAAACGAGTCGAATCTCTTATGTTGGGCTGATGCAAGGTACGTCTAAAGAGGATTCTGTTTCTAAAATTGTTGCGCAGGAAAGTTTCAAGAAAAGGTCCGACGTGCATCTGGCTCGAAAAATCTGGCATGTGAGCGGCGTTATGCTGCTATTCATTGGTTATGAAATAGCCCCTGAAATGGTATCTAAGGTAGGAATTTTACTACTGTTTTGTCTATTTGTAGGAATTGATCTTTATCGTTTAAGGAACCGCAATTTCAACGTTTTAATTACTCATTACCTGCGCCCTATTATGCGCCAAAGCGAAATCGATCACTTGGCGGGAACCACCTATTTGATGGCCGGTGTGGCGATATTGGTGCATTTTTTTGATCCTATCATCGTAAAACTAAGTCTTATCTTTTTAGCGTTAGCTGATCCGATCGCCAGTTATTTTGGGATTCGATACGGTAAAGACAAAATCTGGGGAGAAAAGACCCTTCAGGGTTTCTTGGCGGGTTTTTTTGTGTGCTCGGCTTGCAGTTTCTTGTTCTTGTATTTTCATGATTATAATCTATGGCGAGCAGTAGTCGTAAGTTTCATTGGGGGGCTCATTGGTTCCCTGGCAGAACTGATTCCGATTGCTAAGCTTGATGATAACTTAACGATCCCGGTAGCGAGTGGGTTAGGTTTATCGTTAGTGTTTTACATTTTCGGCTTTTTATAAAACTTGAGGACAGAGTAAATGGAACAATCGGACACTTCAGACAAACCACTTAGAATGTATATTTATATTCTTCCGAACTTGGTAACGACATGTAACATCTTTTGCGGATTTTTCGCGATGATTTACACGCTTAAGCAGAGCTATCTATACGCCGCTTATGCTATTGTTGCTGCCGCAATTTTCGATACCTTGGACGGTCGTTTAGCGCGGTTGACTCGATCAACAAGTAAGTTCGGTGCGGAATATGATTCTCTTTGTGATGTGGTCAGTTTTGGTGTGGCGCCGGCCTTGTTGATGTTCAATTGGGCTCTTCAGCCATTTGGTCGTTTGGGTTGGATGGCGTGTTTCCTGTTTGTGGCGTGCGGAGCGATTCGTTTAGCGCGATTCAATGTTCAGGTAAATATCGTTGAGAAAAACTACTTCCAAGGTCTGCCGATTCCGATGGCCGCAGGTATTGTGGCTTCGGCTGTATTGGCATTTCATGAGCTGGAATTGGATGCTTGGGGTAACATTCTGCTTTTGTGCATGACGATCTTATTGGCGTTCGTGATGGTTAGTAATTTCCGTTACCGCAGCTTCAAGGATCTAGACTTAAAAGAACGCATGCCTTTCCACTATTTAATCGTTGGTGTAAGTATTCTATTCGTAGTTTTACTACACCCGGAAGTAATGTTGTTTATTCTATTCTTGGCGTACGCGACACTAGGCGCGGTTTTCGGGATCTTTAAGCTGGGCAAGAATGTTCGTAAGATTAAATCTTCAGTGTACGCTCCTAGCAAAGTTGACGACCCAGATTTGGTTGAAGACGACGAAGAGGAAACTAAATAGTTCCATACAAAGTTTGACAGATGCCTAAGAAATAGGAATTATAACCCCGGTTGAAATGGCTTGTTCCATTTTATAAATCGGGGTTTTTTTATGAAAAAAATAAAAGTCGGTGTTGTTGGTGCAACAGGTATGGTTGGCCAAGTGTTCATGAATTTACTTGAGGAAAGAAAGTTTCCTATGTCTGAGCTTCGTCCGTTTGCAAGTGAAGCATCTTTAGGTAAAAAAATAAAATGCCAAGGACAGGAATGGACCTGTGAAGTATTAAAACCAAAGTGTTTTGATGGTTTAGATATCGTATTTTTCTCGTCAGGTGATGATATTTCTAAAGAGTGGGCACCTGAAGCCGTTAAGTCCGGGGCCTATGCGATCGATAACTCCGCTGCGTTTAGAATGAGTCCCGAGCATGCGCTTGTGGTTCCAGAAGTGAACGGTGATTTAGTTGAAAAAATGGATCGCCCGCAAGTGATTGCTAATCCAAACTGTTCAACAATTCAATTAGTGGTTGCGATGAAACCACTTCAAGAAAAATTTGGAATCGAAGAAGTGCGTGTCAGCAGTTATCAAGCGGCGAGCGGTGCGGGCCTACCGGCATACAACGAATTACTTTCGCAAGCTGAAGATTATAAAAATCCAAATCCCAAACCTGTTAATTTTGTTCATCCGCTATTGTTTAACGTAATTCCTCAAATTGGTTCTTTCGACGATGAAGGCTTCACGAGCGAAGAAAAAAAGATCCAAAACGAAACTAAGAAAATTCTTCGTCAACCTACAATGAAAGTATCGGCATTTGCCGTTCGCGTGCCTGTGTTAAATGGCCATAGCGAAAGTGTGTGGGTGACCTTGAATAAAGAAGTTAGCCGCGATGAAATCGTTAAGGCGATGTCGTCAATGGAAGGTTTGGTTGTGCAGGATGAGCCAAAGAAGAGTGTTTACCCAATGCCTCGAGACGTTTCAGGTAAAGACCCAGTTTACGTTGGCCGTATTCACAGAGATCCGGAAAACAAGAAAATGTGGTTGATGT
Source organism: Bdellovibrionaceae bacterium UBA2351 (assembly GCA_002344565.1). Classification (GTDB taxonomy): domain Bacteria; phylum Bdellovibrionota; class Bdellovibrionia; order Bdellovibrionales; family Bdellovibrionaceae; genus UBA2316. The sequence continues at coordinate 40,809 of DDTZ01000088.1, forward strand.
GGGTTGTTTCAGATAACATAAAAAAAGGCGCCGCTTTAAATGGAATTCAGATCGCCGATTTGTTGATCAGCCGGGTCTTTATTAAATAAAGCATTAAATGGTTGAAAACAAAGGTCAATAATGTTGCCATATTAGTATGGCTCAACGACTACTGATTTTTTGTATTTTACTTACCCAAGCATTCCTCGCTCATGGGTTTTCTTTATCTGTAACAGGAGCGAGTTCATCGGGGGTGTTGGATACGGCATCTCCGTCGGTTCTGACTATCAATGGTGGATATGCTATTCCGTCTCAGTGTGCGAGTAAAGACGGTGTGAATCCGTGTAATTCATGTACGGGTAATAATATCGAATTAGCAACGTCAACGAACGGTCCAGCTCCGTGTAATGAAAATAGTATTTATGAAGAGTTGCCTCTTTCAGTCAGTGTCACATCTGATAATACCACGATTGGTACATTGTCGGTAGGGGTAGCGACGGCTTCAGAATATTCTGGTAATTCTGTAAGTGGCTTTTCGTTAGCGGCGGTAAACGGACAAAATTATTCCTTTAGTGCAACCTGGTCGCAAATTGCGACTGCTTTAAGTTTTACATTTACCTGCACAACTTCGCCATGTGGGGGATCTAAAACTTTATATTTTGGTCCGATTAAAGATGATAAGTTTGTAGAGTACGTTACTTTAAAAATTAATTATAGTGTAGTGAATTACTCGTCGCTTGCGACTCCGTATAACGGGATCACAAAAGGGCAGGCAAATTGGTGTCCACCGGTTACCACAGACCCATTGACTTCGAATGTGGCATCTAAAGGTCTTTGTTATTTCCAAATGTATCCCGGAGACGAGAAAGCCTATATCACAGATTTCATTACGGGCTGGGGAGCGTCTCCTGTCGATCCAGATACATCGTTGACGTACAACAATTTAGTTATGTTCTATGCTGAAAGAGCGTCGGGTAGTTCGGTGTTGGACACCTTAAGATCAATTACAAACGCGTCTCCTAAGGCATTTATCGGCTTAACCACCACTGCCGGCGATCCGCTGTCGAGCTATAAAGTAAATGGTTTGGAAAACAGCACGACGGATGCGACAAAAACGTATTGTTTCTTGCCCGCTTTGCAAGATGCAACCGGCACATATCAGTATTTCTTAGATATTCAAAAGATAGTTTCTACGGATCAGCCAACGGCAGAACAATTTGAAAAGATGTGCGCGAGTCCTTCCGAGGTCGTGGGTGTATTGAGTGATAAAGACTGTTTCATAGCCACGGTGGCATTCGGTTCACGAAATCACGTATTTTTAGATGTGCTTCGTGAATTTAGAAATAAATATTTACATCCGTATTCCTTAGGTAAGGACTTTATTAAATTCTACTACAAGAATGGACCTGGCTGGGCGAAAGGTATTTCTGATAATATTTTAGCTAAGGCGGTTGTTAAAGTAATATTGCTTCCGATCATTGCGGTAGCGTATTTGATTTTGAATCCTTTGTGGTTGTGTTTAGTGGGCAGCGTTGGAGTCTTGGGATATCGCAGCTGGAAACGTCGAGGGCGTGTATGAAAATGAAAATTATTTTTGCCGCCGTATTAATGTTTGCTAATGTTTGGGCTCAAGATGACGTGTTCTTGGAAGTGAATCCCGACACGCCAAAAAGTGAAGCACCCGTGGAAGATTTGCCTCCGAATGAGCCGCCGTATACAAAAACTCAAGATGAAGTGGATGCTCAGCAGTTATTGAATCAGGAGCAACCACCCACTGACGAGCAAGTCGCTGAAGAGGAAAAGCCTAAAGAACAACCCAGGGCTCAAACCACTCAAACAGAAACTTCTTCGGATAGTGGTAGAAAGAAAATCGCGCATCCCGATGCTAAAAAAGGTTTATACCTGATCGATCAAAATACCGGTCGTTACTACTATAAAACTCAAAAACTATCCTCAAAGAACCAAGCGACTTCGATTCGTATCGGTAGTCTCACGCCTCCTAACATCACTATGGAAACTGGTGGTAACACGTACTCATTCGCCGATATTTACAGTGACAACGATCTGCCGTACCTGATGCTGGATTATGAATGGCAGCCTCTGCGCTCGTTCGGAAAATTAGGTGTTGTGATGGGCGTCGGGTTTTTCACGGCAAGCGGTAATGGACGTTTCGCAAATCCTGCCATTGAAAATGGGGAGGCTGCAAAAGAGCAATTCACATTTATCGGCTTACCAATTTCTGCCGGCGGTATCTATCGTCTAGAGTTTTCAGATCGTCAATGGTTTGCACCGTTTGTGGTGGGTGGAATGAGTTATTATGTGCTTGGCGAAATTCGTGACGATGGAAAAGCCCCAAAAGTAGTCGGGACTCCTGCGGGTTATGCCGGTGGCGGTGTATTGTTTAATATCACACGCTGGAGCCGTGAAATCGATTTCATTATGGATCGTGAGTACGGTATTAATAACATGTGGCTAGCGGCAGAATTCCGTACCGTACAAAGTTTGAATGAAGATCTGGATGTGAGTTCCGATATATTTAACATCGGTATCTCTGTCGACTATTAAGTCAGTAATAGTTTCATACCTTGCTAAAATTTTCTGAATAAAAACATGACAGCGCTTTTGGCGATCAAGTGATTTATAAAGAGGTGTGGCATTGTTAAGACTTTTTATTTTATCACTTCTATTTGTTGTGGGTATCGGCTGTCAGAAGCGTAAGGCTGCGCCGGTGTTGCGAACAAGCCAAACAGAAGTGACCCAAGAGCAGGCTAATATAGTTGAAGACCAGAACGGTTTGTCTCCGGCACTTTATTTTATTCCGATTTTAGATATTAAACGAGTTGATACGGATTGCCGTGAAAATGAAAAGCAGCCGATCAAGAATATTCAAGGTCAAACCATCACGCAAGTGTGTGAATCGGATTACCGCGTATGTGTAAAGCAAGGAACGTGCATGTTGAACGAGCCACGCGGTATGCGCATCATTAACTTTACTACTCGTCGCGGAAAGATTCCTTTGTTTTCGGACAAAATTAAAAAAGAATGTCCATATGGATTAGGATTTAAGGACGCGTGTTTAGATCCTTACTATACGGTAGCGGCTGATTTGAAATTCCATAAACTCGGCGAAGTTATTTTTGTTCCGACGGTGCGTGGGATGAAGTTATCAAATGGTGATACTCATGATGGGTACTTTGTTATTCGTGATTCGGGTTCAAATTTGAAGTCAGAGAAGCGTTTCGATTTCTTTACTGGTTTTGATCATGATACGGAAGTTTCTAACGTTTTTAAAAAAATGGGTTTAGACAACAA
>DDTZ01000080.1:0-7004 GCA_002344565.1 Bdellovibrionaceae bacterium UBA2351
GGCGTGACTCAGCCGACACTGACGTTGAGTCTGCAACGTCTGGAAGATAAAATTGGTGTTAAATTATTTCATCGTACTAAACAGGGTGTAGTGCCGACAGATCAGGGAACGTTATTTTATAAAAAATCCCATGGTTTGATTGATTCATGGAACGAATTGCAACACGATATCGCGCAATCTGTAGATACACTTCATGGTAATTTCAAAATCGGTTGTCACCAAAGCGTTGGGGCGTATACACTGCCGCCATTTTTGGAAAGCTTAAGCAAAGAGGCACCCGGAATTGAAATTGAATTAGTCCATGATTTTTCTAGAAAGATCACCGAACGAGTCGTATCTTATGAGATCGACCTTGGATTTGTGGTTAACCCCGTCCGCCATCCTGATTTAGTTCTAAAAAAGATGGGTGAAGACCGAGTTCTATTTTGGCGTGCACGCGGGGCTAGTCAAATACCCAAGCGAATTTTTGCCGATCGCAGTTTGATCCAGATACAAGAAATTTTGGGAAAAACGCATTCGAAAGAGTTTAGAGATTGGAAATTAATAAATAGCACTAGCTTAGAATTAATTCGCACGCTTACCCTCAGCGGACAAGGGATTGGAATTTTGCCAGAACGAGTCGCTAAAGCCGATGGTGCGGACTTAGTTCCCTGCGATTCAAAATTACCTATTTTTGAAGATAAAATTTTCGCAGCTTATAGAAAAGAAGTTCTTTCTAATCGCGCCGGTCGGGAACTAGTCCGGTTAGCCAGTTTCGTTTTATAATTTAGACTCTGCCTAAGCTAAAACTGCGCATAGAGATCGATCCATTTTGCATTTCTTCATATTCAAACTTCAGTTGATCTTTTTTGTCTGAAGCTCCTAAAATATAGTGCAAGGGTAGATAGTGATCTAACGTTGGCACACTCATTTTGCCCGCAGTTGTGGTATGAAAATCTTTAACGGCGGAATTAAAATCACCGTCGACAAGTTTATTTTTTATCCACTCGTCAAACTCAACAGCCCATTCAAATGGTTTTGAATCTGGTTCCCAGCGAATTTGTCGCAAGTTATGAACCAGATTGCCGCTTCCCAAAATCAAAACGCCCTTGTCGCGCAATTTTGACAGTTGTTGCCCAATATTCATGTGATAGTCAGCGGGCTGTCGCATATCAATACTTAATTGCAACACGGGAATGTCGGCTAAAGGATACATGTGTCGCAACACTGACCAAGTTCCGTGATCTAATCCCCATTGGCTTTGATCGCCATGTACTTTAGGATTTGAAATTGAATCTTGAACTAATTTTGCAATTTCGGGACTGCCGGGTGCTGGGTATTGAACATCAAACAACGCCTGCGGGAAACCACCGAAGTCATGAATAGTTTTTGGCTTAGTCGCTTCGGTGACCCAAGTGCCACTCGTAATCCAGTGTGCTGATACGACAAGAATAGCTTTTGGTTTTGGGAGCTCCGCACCTAGTTTGTTTAAAGTTTTCGTATAGGGATTTGTATCAATCGCGTTCATAGGCGAACCGTGGCCAATGAAAATTACGGGCATTCGTTCCGTAGAGGATCCGTCTAAGAGTTTGTTCATCATAAAAAACCTCGTGGTTATAAGTCCAACGGAAGCCGCACCCAGTGAAAGCAGTGTTGTACGTCGGTTCATTTTTATCGAAGCCATATAGATATATTATCGGAAGTTTATTAGGTTTAATAGATGGTATTATATGGACTTACTGTTCAATGTATTGAACAATTATACTATGGATTTTAACGACGTTGCCATTTTTATACGGGTTGTGCAGAAGGGCAGTTTTATCGGTGCTGCCAGAGCCTTGGATATGCCTAAATCGACTGTCAGCACCAAGGTCTCGAATCTAGAAAAGCGATTAGGAACATCGTTATTGAAACGATCAACCCGAAAATTGCAACTGACTCAGGATGGAGCGCATTTTTATCAACGTGCGACTAAAGGTATTGAAGAAATATTAAAGGCCGAAGGGGAAATTAGATCGGAAAATGCTCAACCCCACGGGAAACTCAGAATTACGGCTCCGGTCGATATTGGCGGTCAGATTCTGACGGCGTTGACCTGTAATTTTTTAAAAAAATACCCGGAGGTTGATGTTGAAATTCTGTTGATAGATAGATTTGTTGATTTTCTTGAGGAACAAGTCGATTTGGCGATCAGGGTAGGTGAATTAAAAGACTCGTCATTGATCGCTAAAAAGGTGGGTGAAGTTGTATTCAGTGTCTACGCTTCGCCAAAGTATTTGAAGTCCCATAGGACTCCGAACGTTCCAGTAGACTTAAACGACCATCGTTGCATCGTATTCAGCCCGGTATCAACGCCTGGCTGGAAATTGAAAAGTTCAAAAAAATCGGTGACGGTTTCTTTGCCAAATCGAGTTGTGGTAAATGATATTAATTTGGTGCGCGATTTTGCCTTGCTGGGGGAGGGTATGGCTTTGATTCCGTCGTTCCTGTGTGAGTCAGATGTAAAATCTGGAAGACTAGTTCAGGTACTAAAAGACTGGCGATCCGATGTAAGTCCCATTCATTTTGTATATCCAGCACAGACGTATGTTCAACCGGCAGTGAAAATGTTTATAGAAATGTCGGCACCAATTATGCAAAATCGCTTTCAAGTACGCGAGGGCTAAGGGCGATTAAGATTCGCCCCTTCCAGAAAATGGGGTGGAATTTTGTTTAAAACGAAAAACCAAAAACCAATGACGGCAAAATATTTTCACGATAATAATCGGCACCGATTTTTTCAGAATTTACGATCTTGTCTTTGAAGTTTAATTTTTTGTATGAAAACTGTGCGCCTAGAGAAAAACCGGCGCCCAGGCTTGCCTGATAGCCCATGTCAAAACCCATTCCCACACCGTGATATTTGGTCGTTGAATCGAGTTGGTATTCTGATTTGAAGAAATGATGATAAACAATGTAGCAGCCCTTGTCAGTGAAACCCAAGCTAACGCCAAGGTTATAGTCTTGTAAATTTCCATTGCCATCATTTTTTAAATTTAAATCATAAATGGTTCCCAGATATATTCCCTCGGAATGAGTCGTTCCTAATCCAAATGTTAGATTCGTACTTTTGTTTGACGTCGAAATGTTTGTTTCTCTGTCGTGACTTGTAGTGGACCCATGATAGGCACCTATAGACAAATTGATTCCATTGTATCCAGTCACTGCAGGACTTGTTAAAGGCAGGATAAAAACCAAAAGCATCAGATAGGCATGTTTCATTTTGACCTCGTTTGTATGCGTTGTGTAGTTACTATTTGACTAACCTTACACTGTAAGTATAACCTTACTATGTAAGGTAGTCAAATATGTGTCTATTGTATTGATTTTAAAGGATTATTTAGCATGGCTCTCAAAAAAGAGAAGATTGTAATGGCCGCCATTCAGTTGGCCAATAAAGACGGTTTAGACTCGTTAAGCATGCGTAGGCTTGCGAGCAAACTAAAAATTGAAGCGATGTCGCTGTATCATCATTTCAAAAATAAAGACGAGATATTAAATGCTCTTGTGGATCATGCATTCGCATTGATCGAGTGGAATGCCGATCCATCAGATTGGAAACAAAGTCTGCGGCAGCGATGCCATTCCCTAAGGAACGTACTTAAGCAAAATCCTTGGGCGGTTGGTTTACTGGAATCGCGACGTAATCCGGGACTTAAAACGCTAATGCATCACGATCAGATGTTAGGTCTTTTTTTAAAAAGTGGATTTTCATATGCGCTGACGGCACACGCGTATGTTTTGCTCGATAGTTATGTATATGGATTTGCGGTCCAGGAACGTAGTCTGCCAGTCAGTGATTCTAAAGACGTTTCAGAAATGTCGGATTCAATTTTTTCCGATCTATCACCTGATACGCTTCCCCACATGATTGAAATTCTGACTAACTACTATACGAAACCCGGTTACTCATTCGCAGCTGAATTTGAATATGGCCTTGACGTAATTTTAGATGGAATCGAGAAAAAATATAAAGATGAAAAAAATAAATCCAAGGAGATATCTTCATGAGAGCTGTTTATTGCATCCAATATGGTGGCGTCGAGAATCTAAAAATTGTCGACGCCCCAACACCGATTTTAGGAAAAAAGGATATTTTGGTTCAAGTGTTTGGCTCGTCCGTACAAACTGCTGATTGGCGCATTCGCACATTGCAGATGCCAGATGGAATGAAATTTTTAGCGAGACTGTTTTTTGGTTTTAAGTCGCCTAAGCAACCCATTTTTGGAACTGAGTTCGCCGGTAGAGTCGTCGCTATAGGCGACAGTGTAACCCGTTTCAAAATAGGCGACGACGTCGTTGCTGCTACAGGCGCAAAATATGGGGCACATGCTGAATTTGCGAAAATTTCTGAAGATGGCGTTCTAACTAAAAAGCCGTCTTCATTGAAATTTGAAGATGTTGCAAGCTTACCCTTCGGAGGCATTACAGCTTTAGATTTTTTGAAGTACAAGGCAAAGGTTGGCTCAGGAGACAAGGTTTTAATCAACGGAGCGTCTGGCGCGGTGGGTGTGGCCGCTATTCAGATAGCCAAGATTCTAGGGGCTCATGTAACCGCAGTGTGCGGGACGCAGAATGCTGATTTTGTTAAATCGTTGGGCGCAGATCGGGTCATTGACTATACAAAGACGAAGTTTTGGGATCAGAATGAAAAATACGACGTGATTTTCGATATCGTAGGCGAACTAAAGATATCTCATTTCCTGAGTGCCCTCGCAGAAAAAGGAAAACTAGTTTTAATTGCAGCAGGCATCAGTCAAATGCTGGAAGCCGTAGTGCGAAACCTATTTTCAAATCGTAAAATTCTATGCGGAGTCACTAGCGAATCAAAGGAAATGCTAGCCGAAATCGTAAGCCTAACCGAATCTGGAAAATTTCGAGCCATTATCGCTAAAGAATTCCCACTCGACGAAATCGCCCAAGCCCATTTACTTGTGGAAAGTCGTCATAAGCGCGGGAACGTGGTGATTAGGAATTAGCTTAAGAAAGTAGTTTTATACGAGCTTCCTTATGACGAACTTCAAAAACTAGGCAGTTCTGGGCGATCTCTTGAATCAGGGAGTCGCCCTTCGTGGTAGCATGAGCATCCAGATTTGCGTCCCATTCATCAAGTATGATCATCGAATAATCGGCTCTATGCTTGTGGAGCCAACTTAATTCTGCTAGTTTTACCTCTCCGGTTGAGCCCTTCAGATTTAGCGCGGGATTTTCGAACTTGGCAGGTAGATAAAATACGTTTTCGTATTCTGCTTTCAATTTAAGGCACAGGGTGGATTTTCCGCTGCCGTTTGGGCCTTTAAGTAGGAACCGCCCATGTTTTTTTTCGTTTAACGCTGTTTCTAGTGAAACCTCGGTATTAGTATTGGTCTCAATAATTGAAATGTGTTTGGTGGACGCGTTCATTACATGGCTTTCTAAATCTTTTAGAGCCAAAAAACGCTCTTGAAATGATATCCATTTTATTCTTAGTGCTTGCAGAGACTGACCAGCAATAATCAAATTTGAACTCATATTAAATATTTGCAAAATACGCGGGAATAAAACACCTAAAGACATTAGAAAAACTTGATCAAGTTGATTGTCGTTAAATTTAAAAAGTAAGATAGCGGTAATAGGGAGAAAAGACAGGAATAGAACAAGAGTGTTGGTAAAGGCTTCAAATTTATAGATTTGAAACGAGAGCCCTTCTGTCTTTTGCAAACAATCGGAAATTTCCCGATTTGCGTTTTTATGGAAGGGTTGATTCTGAAGAGTAACTACCTGCCAGAAACCCAAAAATCGTTTTTCTGATTCATATTGAGTTTCTTGTTTTTCCTTTTGAATTTTTTGAGTAAAACGAGGAATAAGAAAAAATTGTAGTGATGAAACAGCTAGGCCGCCCAACATTCCCAGGGTAATATCAGTCCCAAGCAAAAAACCAATAGCGACAGAATTAAATATCAAATTCAAAATGACAGGAAAATTAAGATAGAAAAAACGACTAGTTTCATCGATTAACGATGCGTTTTCTCTTTGAAGCGCAAATACTTCATCTCGTTTTTTTGAATCAAAAACCCAATTTTTTTGTCCATCTATCAGCTTAATAAATCGGTGAGTATTGTCGGTCCTCGCAAACACGACCCACAAATTGTAAAAGTAATTTGCTATAAATCCTGGAATGTAGGGTGAAATCGCAACTAAAATAAGAACTATGATATTTGAAATCTGAAAATTCTTTAACGCTGCCGTTTGGTGAATAAAATTTACCAGTACCCAAGAACTAGCCGCGACCAGCACCTGCTGGATCGTAAAACTAACAATCATTGATTTCCCAAATTTAATTTTAAATAGATTAAGCATAAAGGTCTCTCGCTAAATCGGTGGTAGTTCCGAATAGTTACCTAGGCAATCTGAATACCAGTGAAGTTAGAGCTTATCTGTAATTTAAACCTATTTGGGTAATACGGGAGTCCGACATTCGAGACAAATTCTTTGGTTTAGGATGAAACACCTATTTACAGTCCCTGAAATAAATAGTGAAATCAGTGTACCAAATTTAAGGGAGTCCGCATGGGTAGCGATGTTGAAAGGTTTATAGATCAATCTAAACAATGGAATGCAGAAATGACTAAACTTCGTTCAATCATTCTATCTACTAAACTCGAGGAAAGCCTGAAATGGCGTCAGCCCTGTTTTAGCCAAAATGATGGCAACATCGTTATCATTCAGCCATTTAAAGCGTTCGTAGCCTTGATGTTTTTTAAAGGGACTTTGCTTAAAGATCCTAAAAAAGTTCTAAAAGAAGTGGGACCTAATTCCCAGGCCGCGAAGAGATTTGAATTTACTTCAACTGCCGAGATCACTAAACAAGCCGCCACTATCAAGGCCTATATCAAAGAAGCCATTGCGCTAGAACGGACCGGCGAAAAAGTAGAGTTTAATAAAAAGCCAGCCGAAATCCCAAAGGAACTGAAAACAGCATTTACCAAACAACCCGCTTTAAAAAA
>DDTZ01000080.1:7373-61333 GCA_002344565.1 Bdellovibrionaceae bacterium UBA2351
GGCAAAGGACTTAACGATCGCTAACCTATAGCGAAGGATTTTACATGGCAACGGCAACCCCTTGGGGATTAGCAGAAAAAGAAACTTGGTTTAAACAACAACCGATTAGACGTTCGTATTTAAAAGACGTCGTAACTAAAATCGAAAGACTAAAAATGTCGTACGATGTGGTTCAGTACGGAACTTTGTCCTTAAATCCAAGCCACTATCCTTTATTTCTAGTTAAAACTAAAAATTTTAATCCAAAAAAGAAAACGATCGTCATCACTGGTGGTGTTCATGGTTATGAAACCAGTGGTGTCCATGGCGCTATCGCATTTATGGAACGTGAAGCTTTAAAATACGCGGATAAGTTTAATATCATCTGCGCGCCATGTATTAGTCCGTGGGCCTATGAAACAATCAATCGCTGGAATCCAAAAGCGATTGATCCTAATCGTTCATTTACTAGTGATAGTCCAGCCGAAGAGTGCGAACTCTTTTTAAAAGCGATGCAGCCCTACACGAACAATGTATATGCGCATTTTGACCTGCATGAAACGACGGACACCGACAATACAATTTTTCGCCCGGCTAAGGCTTTGCGTGACGGTAAGCCCGAAGATCCTTGGTCTGAAATTCCAGACGGTTTTTATTTAGTGGGTGATAGTGCGAATCCTCGCCCTGAGTTTCAGAAAGCTATTATTCAATCGGTGAAAAAAGTAACTCATATTGCTCCGGCAGATGAACATGGTCATATTATCGGCGAAAAATTAGAACAAGAAGGCGTAGTTAATTATCCAGTAAAAAAGCTTTTTCTATGCACGGGCTTTTCTAATGCCGAGTATACAACAACGACTGAAGTTTATCCCGATAGTCCTAAAGTCACGGCAGAGAATTGCGTGGATGCGCAGGTAGCGGCTATTACTGGCGGTTTGGATTTTCTTTCACAATAGTATAGAATCGATTGCGGAGTAGTTTATGAAACCTATTATTTTAACCGGTGACCGTCCCACAGGAGCCTTGCATTTAGGACATTATGTCGGCTCATTGAAAAATCGTGTCGCTTTCCAAAATGATTACAAACAATTTTTGATCATCGCTGATACGCAAGCCTTAACAGATAATTTCGATAAGGCCGAAATGGTTCGCGACAATGTGATTCAAGTGGCTCTGGATTATTTAGCGGTTGGTTTAGATCCCCAATTGAATACATTTTTTATCCAATCACAAGTCCATGAACTGTATGAACTCACTTCATACTTTATGAATTTAGTTACGGTGGCTCGCCTGCAACGTAATCCGACCATCAAAGAAGAGATCAAACAAAAAGGTTTTGATGAATCGCTACCTGTTGGTTTCTTTTGCTATCCAATCAGCCAGGCGGCAGACATCCTGGCCTTTCACGCCGACGCCGTCCCTGTGGGTGAAGATCAAAGCCCGATGATCGAACAAACGAATGAAATCGCACGACGATTCAATCACATCTATGGCGGTAACACGCTAAAAGAAGTTAAATCCATTATTGGCAAAATTGGGCGTTTACCAGGTATCGATGGTAAAACTAAAATGAGTAAATCTTTGGGTAATGCTATTTTTCTTGGGGATTCTTCCGATGATATCAAGAAAAAGGTAAATCTAATGTTCACCGATCCTAATCACTTAAAGGTCAGTGATCCAGGACAAGTCGAAGGCAACGTAGTTTTCATGTTCCTTGATTTCTTTGATCCCAACGTGGAAGAAGTAAATCAATTAAAAGAACACTACCGTCGTGGTGGTTTGGGTGATGGTGTGTTGAAAAAAAGACTGATTGAAATTCTGGATGCTTTAATTGCGCCGATGCGTACACGTCGTCAGCAGTATCAATCCGATTTAGGTTATGTGAGAAAGATCCTAGAGGATGGCACTCGCGATGCTCGTGCGGTGGCAGCGAAAAAGGTCGAAGATGTTCGTGCCGCCATGAAGTTAGTATACTAAGACTTATTTAGTGATGCTTAATGCAGAGTTTGAGTCGCAACTATATTTTGCGATTCACTAATTTCTTCGTCCGTGGCATCACGCGCGTCCAGAGCCTCGATTTCAAAAATGAGGTCTTGTCCTGCTAACGGGTGATTGCCGTCAAGACTGACAAAATCAGAATGTAACTCTAAGACTCGATACGATCGGGAAATTCCGCTTTTACTAAGGATGGTGATGACTTCACCTTTTTTAGTCGTGCCAGAAAGCTTTTTGCGCGGAAAGAAAACCACTTTCTTTGGATCATATAATCCATAGGCCTCTTCCGCCGACAGAGATATTGATCGTTTTTCGCCTTTAGAGATATTTTGTAAACCTTTAGTGAGACCCGATAGCATAACCGTGGCATCGTTTTGTCCTGCAGTTAGTACATCACGATTGAACGTTGAGCTAATGATAGTACCGATCTTATTTTTTAGGACGCATTTGAATGAGATGACTTGGATACTCACGAGAACCTTTCGGAAAATAAAAAACCGATCCTTTCGGATCGGTTCCAAAATCTTATAAACTTAAAAAATTACTAAAGCTTAGTAACGACCGCGTCCGCCGCCTTCGCGTGGAGCTTGTGGTTTAGCTTCGCTTACATTCATTGCGCGACCTTCAAATTGAGAGCCGTTTAATTTGCTGATTGAAGTTTGAGCTTCGTCAACTGTAGACATTTCAACAAATGCGAAACCTTTGCTGCGACCAGTATCACGATCAGTGATTACTTTTGCAGAAGCAACTGTTCCATATTGTGAAAATGCGTCTGCTAATGTTTGATCATCAACAGAAAAAGATAAATTACCAACGTATAGTTTTTTACTCATAAGACCTCCTAAGGCTTGAGTGCGTACTTAGGAGAAATGAACACTATGGACATGAACTCTGAAGTAGCTATTGAACTGAGCATCAGTATAACACTCTTAACAGTATTTCCCTAAGCTTATTTCCCTAGAATTACATTCGGAACGCCTAGATATCAGTTTAGCTGATACATATCATCTACATAGCCGTGTAAAAATAATTTTTAAGAAATGTCAAAAACCAGCTCTAGACGGCAATAAATAGGGATTAAGGGCTTGGAACGATGTACTCTAGGTTTTGTGTGAAAAATTTTGTTCCGACAAATGTTGCGGATAAAGATTTATGATTGCCGCGCTCGTTCGTGATGACATCAATTTTTTCGCTCTGTGAAACGCCCCAAAGTAATTGGCTACCTAAAACGTTAGCTACTAAAGTATACTGTCGAGAGCATTGGCTAGAACCGTTAACAGGCAGGCAGTTGGCAAGAGACGTTGCTTCGTAGAAATAACCAGTCACTTTGCCAGCCGAATAATAATAGGCAACTAATCCACTTTTATAACCTTTAGAATGTTTCATAACAGAAACTTCGCATACCGTTGGTAGCTCGCGATGTGTGCTAGCAATTGTGTTTGGACCACATCGGTGAGCGAATACTTCACCATCGTAAGTTCCAATTGCGAACGCCGATGCTGCCATTAAAAACGAGCTAACAAAAGAAAATAACTTCATAGACTTATCCTTTTTGAGGTTTTGAATAAGGACGAAGTAGCTTAAAAAATTAGACGCGTCTAGTGCGAATATGCCTAAAGTGGACATTTTTCCTTAAACCCTCTTGACCTCAATTTAACTTGAGGTTTTAGAATAGATCTATGTGATTAGCTCACATATTAACTTGAAAGGAGACACAATGTCTTTTGAACTTCCTCCACTACCATATCCACATGATGCTCTAGCTCCCCATATGTCTAAAGAAACTTTAGAGTATCATCACGATAAACATCATAAAACGTATGTGGATAACTTAAATAAACTTGTTCCTGGAACTGAATTCGAAGGTAAAGATTTGGAAACAATTGTTTTAAAATCTTCGGGCGGTATTTTTAACAATGCGGCTCAAGTATGGAATCATACATTCTTTTGGAATTGCCTGACTCCAAATGGTAGCGCGCAGCCAACGGGTCCGGTCGCTGAGGCGATCATCCGTGATTTCGGTTCATTCGAAGCGTTTAAAGATAAATTTGCAGACGTATCGATTAAACAATTCGGTGCGGGCTGGGGATGGCTAGTTAAAAACAAAGAGGGCAAACTTGAAATTGTTTCGACCTCAAATGCCGGAAATCCAATGACAGATGGAAAAAAACCTTTGTTAACATGTGACGTTTGGGAGCATGCCTACTACATCGATTACCGCAACAAGCGCCCTGATTTTCTAGCGGCTTTTTGGAAGCTAGTTAACTGGAAATTTGTTGAAGCGAACTTCGCTAAATAATTTAATACGGCCCACCAATACAGGCATTAGGCCGCTTTGTGCTGAAAATAGGTGGGCACTTTATGATCTAATAGTGCCACAAGGTCTTCTTTCGAGGTCTCCTTTGGCTCAAGCCACGTTCCAAAGTCGTCTTTTGCCAGAAAGATAGGGCAACGGTCGTGGCCTGCGGCCGCCACTTCAGGTGGAGGCTCGTCAGTAACAGCCGCAAATGACCTTAATAATCCCGATTCGATTTTTGCTTCTTCAAAGATAGCGGCAGACCACATGATCGTTTCATCTTTAGGTTCAAAGTAGATGATTTTGCTTTCACCATTTTCTCCGGCAACGCTTTCGTAGAAACGATAGAAGGGAAATATTCCATGTTGTTTTCCAAAAATTGGTTTCCAAGTACGTGAATCAAGAAGTCGATCTCTGCGTGCATTAAATAGATTATACTTAAATGCGTTTAGTTCTTTACCGTTCTTAGGGCAAATATGATAGCGCATCAATCGAAGGGCGTCTTCTTTGCCGTCTCTGACAATAACAGGAGCATAGAAGTTAGGAAAAACGCGGGGCGCACCGGTTTCTTCGATTTTTTCGTAATAGGCGATTTTCTCTTTGTGCCATTCGACGGTGGCGCGGCGTTTTTCTAATTTTTCGGCGAGGTCTTTTACTTTCGATCCGCTTTTAAGTTTGGCTTCGAAATCTTTTACATCCTGTTCGTACTTCTTTAGCTTGGAGGAAAATTTTTCGATTTCGGCTTTGTAATGTTCTTTCGCCATTTTAGCCAAACGTTTCTGGGTTGGCGTTTCTGCATTTTGGATAATGTAGGAATCTAATCCTGACGGTATCATCGCCTGCGAATAGTCATTCCTAATTTTGTAGGCTTCATCGAAACTGCTCCAGTCGATTTTAACTCGGAACAGTTTTTCTAACTCTCTTAAATCGGCTTCGATCATCGCGGAATAACACATAGAAATATTTTTCCAAAGCTCAGGGTCGGTGACAAGTTGTTCATCTACAATTTATAGGGTAACGTCTTTAAAAGGGGTAAACATGGACGAAAGTCATTTTGAAGGTACACTGGTCTTAGAAAAGCTAGCTCAGATAGGTAAACTAGATGATTTTTTTGAAGCCGTTGATTCCGATGATTTCGGTAAAGCAAAGTCCATTTTGAAGAAAGCCGGTTTCGATGCGGAAACCATTACGACCGTTCTGCAAAAAATGAATGAGTCAGATCACAAGCACTAGTTTAAATCATAAATAGAAATATCGGTTTCTTTATCGCTGTATATAAGATTGAACGTGTCCTCTGCGGGCGGTATTGTGACGTCTTCACCGCGGAGTGAATTGTCGTTATCGCCATCTCTGACCCAAACAATTTTCTTGATGCGAATGGCTGCGATTTCGTATTCTGTCGAAGTAATTTTTTTCATCCAGAAAAGAACGTTTCTAACGACTTGGCCATGATTTGGAAATTCGTTTTCACGGAGTGTGATATTATACAAGACAAGCCCATTTTTAAAACCGACTTTAGCTACATTTAGGATTGGGCTAGGTTCACCTTTAGTATTTCGCATTTGATAGGGCAGTCGCAGTGGGATTGCTTCCGTTTTGCCGTCATCGGTTTGCACCGACATATTCAAAACTTCTCCTTCGATTGCATAAGTAATATTGCATCTACGCTTTGAAACTGCGGTTTTCAAAGAAAAATCGAATCCACAAAAGGTTGGGGATTGATTCTTTAGGCGCTGGGTTTCCAAAATCTTCAGGAAATCTTTGATCGGTAATTCAATGGGTTCATTTTTCTGGCGATCAATCACATTACGTGAGTTAAAGACGCGAGGATCAAATTTCTTTTCGACCATTTTTTCCTCAAATTTTAGCATCGTCAGATTTTTGTATTGTGTATAGAGCCATTCAGTTACGTGGCGAATGCTTTCGTACTCATCAGCTTCAAGAAATTTACCTTTTTTCTGTGCAGGTTTAAACTCATCTTTACTGCCAGTATCGGAAAAACCGCTGAGGCATCCTTCGCGTACGTTAGCTTTTTTGAAAGCTTCGCAATAGAACTTTCCGTCTTCGTATTTCACTAAATAAAAAGCCATTATGATTTCATGCAGCAGTAGTTGAGCTTTGTGTTCCTCATCTAGATCTTTGTAAATTAAATCTGATATGAAGATTTCTTTTTCTGTTTGGTAAGCACCTTGATCCGATTTGAAATTGGTCCCGATGCGTGCGGCTTCAAGAGTATCTAGCTTAACTGGCACCAAGTACCACGTTTTGCGTTTGGCCGATGTTTCTAAATACATAACGCCATTGTCGGCTTGATTATCGTCACGAATATCATTTAACTTTTCATCGATAGGTTTGATGTACTTGATGTACTCGGGTAATTCTGTGATGTCTGTTTTGTAGAAATCCAGTGGTTTACCATTAATTAAATTTCCACCGCCACCTTGATCCGAAGTACCCTTGGAATCAGGCATGTCTGGAACGGGGGCGACGACCGGGCCATGGGTATCTGACGTTTGAGTCCCTTTCTTAGGCTGACAGGCGACTAAAAAATAGACGCAATTCGCGGCGAACGCTATTAAAATCAATAGTTTACAGATGGCTCTGATCATACAGATTTGAATTGCAAGGGAGTGGCCAGAACCTAGTATTCAAACCAATCGATATTAAGACAGCGAACCACTTGAGATTCCGAAGGCCCAATGTCTTTTTGAAAGTCTTGAATGACTTTAACGATTCGACTGCGAAGATCTTTTGCCAGATCTTCAGAAAGGGACATAGGAGAGGAATAAAACAAATCCTCTTTTGATCGCAGGTCCATTTGCTGAATACCTTTCAGTCGCCAGTTCTGGTGATGCTTGTAAACTAACGGTGAATCAGCTGGAACGAATGTACTCTGTGGACCTGGCGCCCAGCCCTGTTTTGCAGGGATAATTAGCTGATGTTTCACTAGGAAATCGATCACATTTGCTACAGTTTCACGTGGAAGATTTAATTCCTCGGTGATGGTATCGATATTGGCGATCTTTGAACACGCGACTAAATTTCTAATGCCGGCGTAAATCCACTGCGAATAGTAAATCGCTTTTACTTCCGCAGATAGTTCAGTGATGTCTTGAATTTGATTTTTCAAATAGCGTGATTCATCTTGCATATGAACTATCTTTTTCAGGAAATAATCCTTCAAAGATTTTGTGCCCGCGCGATCAAACTCAACTAACAATACGAAATAGTCTTTTTCTTTTTCCGATAGCTGTAAATGGGTCGATAAGTGATCGACCATTTCTAAACTCATCGATTTATTTCCGATCAAAATCTGGCTCATTAGAGCCGGTGTAACCCGAATGACCTTCGCCCACTGGGTGACTGTTCCGCGGCCACCATTGGGTAACTCATCTTGAATAGAACGCAGGAATTTACGAAAATTCTGATACTTAAAAATACTCATAATATAATTATAATCGGATACTTAGAGAAAATAATGAACAAAAAGTACATAAATTGTAAACTTTTGTACTAAATTGATCTGGAAGCGATTAATGCGATGAGTTAGATTGCGTTCATCAACCCATAAAGGAGATTTTATGAAAAAGTTAGCGATCTTATTAACAGCCATTTGCAGTGTCGGAGTTTCGGCTCCCGTAATTAAAACAGGAACGTTCATTACCGGTTATGATAGTGAATTACGGGTCGTAATCACGAAAAATATCCAAGTTTGGTTAAACAAAACAGGCATCAGTGAAATGAGAATTGAAGGCGAAGACTCTTTATCAGCAACCTTTGAAGATGGAAAAATTTCTATGTACGTCGCTAATCCAAAAAAATATTTCTATTACTCTTTAGATCTTAATCCAAAGGTGGAACAGAACGGCGATCGTAAACTAATTGTAGTTGGTCGCGGCAATGGCGGCGGAACTAATCTTGTCTACACTACAAGCTACTGCAGCGAAGGCGCCAATGCTTTACTAAAAGCTCATTCTGGCGATGGCACGTCAAAAACGTTTTGCGCGACTTTAAAATAGGAGAAAGTCATGAAATCATTATATCTAATTCTAGCGGTGATCCTTTCTTCAGGTTTTGCCTCGGCCGCGGCGACATCCGATGCTGGTGATAGATGTCATTTTAAGTGAGTTAAATCTTGAATGCTATGCTTAGATGTCATCCAAAAATTAGATGGTAGTGGTTGACCTTTGTGATCTCGCAGAACCGCTCTGGTAGAACCATTGCCGTCATCAACATAAACTTTAAAAATATAGTTTTCCTCAACTGTTTCGGGACGCTTGCTAAATAATTCATCGATACGTTTTTGATCTTCTGCACGAAGCGCATAGGCCACATCGATCTGCCACGCTTGATAGTAATCACTCTCTTCTTTTGTCATGTGGATCACTTGAATCGCTGCAAATTCAGAACTGCCTTCTATCATCCATCCCGTGATAGGTAGATCTTCTATTTGCGGCATGGATTCATCATGCTGGGTTAATATTTTTTCAACATAGTCAGGTGAGGGCAGCTGCGCCTTTTGCCAATCGGATATGGGAAAAATATGTGGATTTCTTAGCAGACTTAATTCTGAAGTCAGTTCTTCATGGCGTTTGCACCAAGCGCGTAGTTTCGGTTGAACGTCGGTAGGGGCTTTTCTCAAAGTGAAAATACGTGGACCGTTCGCCGTGTCTTCATTTTCTAATGCTTCCATGTGCCAATCGAAATAGTAAAGCTCACTATTAATATCGACAAAGCCGCTAATTGGACCATCATAGTAGTCAAGAGCAACTAGAATTTTAGTGGGACCTTTAATTTCAGGAAGCGACATCAAGTTTTTCATTAGTCTCCTAGTGCGGCTTTCATGGGTTCAGTGGCTAGCAATATAAAAGCGCTCAATTTTGAGCTTACAAATTTTTGAGCCGGGTAAACAAAATGAATTGGGCTAGCGGCCGTTTGCCACTGCGGTAAAACTTGAACTAGTTTGCCAGAATCTATTTCACTTTTGCAATAGAAAGACGGCATTAGGGCAATGCCCATTCCTGACATCGTCAAATTTTTCACCATTGTTAAATCGTTAATATTCATACGACTTGGAACGGGAACCATCAGGGAACCTTTGGGACCTGCCAGTTTCCAGGCTTCTGATCCTATCGGAGTAAAGTGTATACACTGGTGATCTTTTAGTTCACGAGGATGCAATGGCTCGCTCTTCGCTTTTAAATATTTAGGTGATGCAAACAGAAGAAAGTTTGTGTGGCCTAATTTTTTACCAATGAGAGTTGAGTCTTTGAGCTCACCGGCACGAATCGCAAGATCCACGGTTTCAGTTAGAAGTTCTACTCGGCGATCAGTCAGTATAACTTCGATACTTACCTTAGGATATTTTGTTATATAGTTTTGTACAATAGATGGCAAAATCGAGGAACCCAGTTCAACCGGCGCCGTGATACGCAGCAACCCTTGCGGTTCACCTTGATTGGCGGCGATTTCATCTTCGCCAGACTTAATTTCTTCCAGCCCCTGAACACATTTTTTAAAATAGGCCTGTCCGGCTGGGGTAACATTCAGGCGCCGAGTCGTTCTAGTAATCAAAGTCGTGCCTAATCTTTTTTCCAAAGATGAGACTTTGCTGCTGACCGTGGAATTAGGCATACCTAGTTGTTTGGCGGCTTGGGTAAAACTACCCGCCTGAACAACCTTTATAAAAATCATAACTTCGTTTAAATCCATATAAACTGATTATACAATACAATGAAATATATTTCTATATTATTCCATCTAATAAACTATAAAACTCTCCGATATATTGGGTACATCGGTGAACATACACAACAAGGAGAACTATATGAGCATCTATCAAATCGACCCATCTCACTCGAGCGCAACGTTCAGTATTAAACATATGATGATCGCCAAAGTTCATGGCGGTTTCGAGAAAATGAGCGGTAAGTTAACTTACGATGCGACTCAACCAGAAAAATCTAATATTGAAGTCGCAATCGAAGCCGCCAGCATTAATACGCGTGAACCACAAAGAGACGCGCATTTAAAAAGTGCAGACTTCTTTGATATCGAAAAATACCCACAGATTTTGTTTAAATCAGTGAAGGTTGAAAAATCCGGAGACGATTTAAAAGTAGTCGGCGATTTAACCATCCACGGAGTAACGAAACAAGTGACTCTAGAAATGGAACGACCTTCAGACGAACTAAAAGATCCCTGGGGAAACACAAAAATGGCGGTATCAGGAACGACTAAAATCAAACGCAAAGATTTTGGTTTAACATGGAATGCGGCTTTGGAAGCGGGCGGAGTGCTAGTGGGTGATGATGTAAACATCACTTTAGATGTGCAATTTGTAAAACAAGCGTAATGAATTTTAACAACGGAGATTGATATGAAAAAACTTTTGTTCACACAGCGAGGCGACACCCCACATTGGGTGGGTGATGGATTTCCCGTGCGCTCTATTTTCTCTTACCGGGAAACTGCTGAACATACGTCTCCGTTTCTATTAATGGACTATGGCGGACCATCAAAATTTTCGCCATCAGAACATATTCGCGGTGTTGGTGAACACCCACACCGTGGTTTTGAAACGGTGACATTTGTTTATGCAGGCGAAGTAGAACACAGAGACTCACATGGCGGCGGTGGTAAAATAGGACCCGGTGATGTGCAGTGGATGACAGCGGCGTCCGGACTTGTCCACGAAGAAATGCACAGCGCAGACTTTTCTAAAAACGGCGGTCTATTT
The DNA here is from genome assembly GCA_002344565.1 of Bdellovibrionaceae bacterium UBA2351. GTDB lineage: Bacteria > Bdellovibrionota > Bdellovibrionia > Bdellovibrionales > Bdellovibrionaceae > UBA2316. Next base: position 18,383 of record DDTZ01000080.1, read on the forward strand.
GAAATGGTGCAGTTGTGGGTGAATCTACCCGCTAAATACAAAATGGCGGAACCTAAATACCAGGGACTGAGCCGTGCGCAAATTCCTAAGGTGGAATTAGCGGATGGCGCAGGATTTGTTCGTGTCGTAGCGGGTGAGTTTCAAGGTGTGAAAGGACCAGCGAGCACGTTTAGTCCAATCCATGCTTGGGATGTTCGTCTTAACAAAGGCGCGAAGCAAACATTCAAAGTTCAAAAAGGTTTTACGACCTTGGTGTTTGTATTGGATGGAAATGTAACATTGAACGACGGTGAAAACGTAGGTGCTGCTGAAATGGCGGTACTAGATCGAGTCGGCGAAGAGTTTTCGTTAGCCACATCATCTGATGCTAAAATTTTAGTTTTGATTGGCGAACCGTTAAATGAACCCGTTGTCGGTTATGGACCATTTGTTATGAATACAAGCCATGAAATCTGGCAAGCGATGAAAGACTATGAAGATGGTAAAATGGGAAACCTAAGAGCTATTTAAAAGTGAAGGCGAGCACGCGAGTGACTCGCCCTTTTTGTATTAAATTATTGCCCAGCGATACAGGTTAGACCAGATTGACCTGAACCGTATTGGCGAACGCATCCGTTGACATGATCAACAGATTTTCCAGCAGCGGCACAACGGGAACCCGCATCTGAATTACTAAAGTGATAATAACAACGATTAACAATATCGACGGATCGACCCGCAGCACATTCGGCTGCGCGATCAGAATTGCTGAAGTGGTAGTAACAGCGATTTACAACATCGACGCTGCGGCCATGACTAGCGCAGGCAGAACCACGATCTGAATTACTGAAATGATAGTAGCAACGATTGACGACATCTACATTGGCGGCGGATACGCATTCAACCCCACGATCAGAATTACCAAAATGATAGTAACAACGATTTACAACCTCAATGCTTGAAGCATTGGCCGCACAGACTTGGGCTTGAGTTCCACTAAAATGATAGTCGCAGCGACGAGTAATTTCTGTAGCGCCTGTGCAACCTTCAGCCGCGTCTACTATTGGTTTCAATTTCAAAGCTAGCGTTCTACAGGATGAATTGCAGGAAACCTGACATTGTTTTAAAAGATCTAAATCGTCTGCGTGTGCGTGCGTTAAAAATAAAATGACACCAATAATAGAAAAAAGTTTCATTGAACCCCCACCGAAGGGAGTTATTGCAGATCAAATGCCAAAGCAAAGTGATACCATTAATCAAAAGCGACTGGGCCACCACGAGCGATCGCTCGCTGATAGGCTGGACGGGATCGAATTGTTTCTAACCACTTTAAAATATGAGGTGTATCTTTAAACACATTTCGGGATGCGCCGGCTTCAATAGGATAGCTCATTTGAATATCTGCGGCGGTGAAGTCTTGACCCGCAAACCAAGGTTGGGACGCTAGATGTTTTTCTAAAAACTCAGAATTGGATTTGTACTGGGGACCGATCAATTTTTTTTGAATTCCAATTTCAATCATGTGAGCAAATGGTCGAATAAAAAATGGTACTGGTGGTTTAGAAATTCGGCTGAAAACTAGTCCTAACAAAAGTACCGGCATTAGGGAGCCTTCCGCATAGTGGAGGAAATATTGAAAATTTCGCCAGTCCTGTGAATCGCGGGCTGGTTGCATTCGTCCGTTGCCATATGTTTCCAATAGATAGGTAATAATGGCGCCAGATTCAGCAACCTTAGTATCACCGTCTTCAATAACAGGTGATTTTCCTAGTGGATGAACCTGCTTTAATTCGGCTGGAGCCAGCATGGTTTGAGGGTTACGCTTATAGACTTTGATTTCATAAGGTAGTTCGAGTTCTTCTAATAGCCATAAAACGCGATTGGATCTGGAGTGATCTAAGTGATGAACGATAATCATAGTTTAACTTACGACTGGGGGCTCGGGACCGCAAATGTTTTTTGTCCTGCTTGAATTTCAGTGCTATGAACATGGCCCATGACAAACATAAAAATTCAACTAACTGAAGACGTACAAAAAGCCATTCGATCCGGCGCTCCTGTGGTTGCCTTGGAATCGACAATTATTTCTCATGGAATGCCATATCCTCAAAATTACGAAATGGCATTAGCTGTTGAAAGTGAAGTCAGAAAAAATGGCGCGATTCCGGCAACGATTGCGATCGTGAATGGACTTCCTCGCGCTGGCTTGTCAGAAACTGAAATTGAAAGCTTTGCCAAGAAAGCGACGCAAATTACAAAAGTCAGTCGCCGAGACATTCCCATCGTCATGGCACAAAATAAAGATGGTGCGACAACGGTCGCTAGCACAATGATTATTGCAGAACGTGCCGGGATTTCTATTTTCGCGACAGGTGGAATTGGTGGCGTTCATCGTGGTGCTGAAACCACAATGGATATTTCTGCTGACCTCGAGGAACTCGCGCAAACGAATGTCGCTGTGATTAGTTCTGGCGCAAAATCTATTTTGGATATCGCTCTGACATTGGAATATTTAGAAACCAAAGGTGTACCGGTGCTGGGATACCAAACGGCGGAGCTTCCCGCATTTTATACGCGCGAAAGTGGTTTTAAAGTTGATAGCCGCGTGGATTCAGCCGCCGAGGTTGCCTCGATTTTACACGCCAAATGGTCGATGGGTTTAAAAGGTGGTGTCGTCATTGCGAACCCGGTGCCGCAGAAATATTCGTTAGACTTTAAAGAAATGGAACTCGTTATTGCCAATGCTCTTCAGGAAATGAAACATTTGGGCATCAAGGGTAAAGATTCAACTCCCTATTTATTAGGCAAAGTAAAAGAACTAACGGCCGGTAAAAGTTTAGAAACCAATATTCAGCTTGTGTTAAACAATGCTCGAGTCGCTGCACAAATCGCCGTTAAATTTGCCGAGCAAGGTCGTCTAAAGTAAATGTATTTAGAAAAAAAGATTGGTCATCACGTTTTAAAAGATTCTGTCAACGCCATTTGGTTGTCGCGGATGACAGCTCAGGACTCTACGTTTGTTTTGCCGGATGGAACGTCGGACATAATTATAAAGGCGACGTCTTCAGGGACTAAAATATTTCTATGCGGTGTCATGACCGAAACTGCGCAGATGACGACGACAGAAACAAAGGAATACTGGGCTTTGAGGTTTAATCCAGGCTATATGTCACTGTTTTTCAAGTTCGATAATATCCAAAATCAATTGATAGAAATTGATCAGCTATTTTCTGAAAGATTGGAAATAGAAGACTTGATGCAAGATCCGATTGCGAATTCTAATCGTATTGAAACACTAGTGACGAATCAGCTCCTGAAGTCCATTGATGAAGCTGAATTTAAAAACAAAACTAAGCTCATTCAGCAGTATTCACAAGTTCAATTTGGACGTGTGGATTTGTTCTCTAAAGAATTGGGTGTTTCCCGCCGTCATTTTTCTAGAAACTTTAGGAAATATTTTGGCTACGATCCTCGGTATTTTTCAAAAATTAAGCGTTTTAACAAATTTTTGGAATACACTCAAAATCACAAAACGCAGTCGTTGTCTAATGTGGCTCTAGAATGTGGCTTTTATGACCAATCTGATTTAAATCATACGGTAAAAGAAGTGTCTGGGTTATCACCCAAAGCTTTGATGTCCCAACTGTACAATACTTAAAAGATGAGCGACATTATAGTACCCTAATAAAGGAGATACTATGCAGTTAACTTATACCATTTTGTATGTGAACGATGTCAGTAAAAGCGTTGAATTTTATAAAAGTGCTTTTGGATTAAAACATAAATTTACTCACGAGGGTGGTGATTACGCCGAGATGGATACAGGCAGTGTGACGCTCGCATTCTGTGGGCACAGTTTGGCTAGTCAGATCGTTAAACGTGACTACACTAAAGCATCACAGAGACATCAAATTGGAAGTCAGATTTCATTCTATGCAGACAATGTAGCCACAGCCTACGCATCGGCACTTAAAGCGGGGGCGCAAGGCGTGGCAGAACCTGAGGTTAAGCCGTGGGGATGGGAAAACGCTATGGTGCTGGATATTGATGGTCACTTTGTCGAATTTGCTCGAGAAATAAAGTAGCTCTACAATTCTTCTGCGAACACTTTTTCAGTAATTTTCCAAAATTTATCCTGCTTTCGAGCGATAACGAACGAAGGCAGGCGGAAGAGTTTTTGAAAGCGAATAACTTCTTTAGGTGATGTTAGGTCAACTGCGAGTTCGGGACGTCGTAAGTGTGAACGTAAAAAGTTAATATTAAACTTCTTAATTGAAGACGGGTTACTGAAAAAATGCGCCTCGCTGACGTAGTTGGAATCAAAATCATAATATCTGATTTCCAAATAAGGCTGCGAATTTTTATCTGTTCGTTCTTCGAATGTAATTCGTTCTGGTGTCAGCACATGTGAATTTTTTGACAGTTTGGCTTGTTTGAGTTTGGCATCGGCATCAATCAGTGTAACGTCGCAGTTTTCACAAACCCGAGCCGTAATATCATTTTCACATCCACAGCTAGGGCAGATTTTTGAGCGGAATCTAAATCCACATGGAATGATTTCATACGTCTTTGGATCTTGGCGTGCGCCTTTGCATTTGCGACCGAAATGTTCGTACACTTGGCCATCATCGTCAGCGTAACCCCAAAAGTTATTTACAAAGTCACATACTGGACATGTTACTCGAACAGGAACGGTATCTTTAGCGGGGCGTTTGTCATTAATTTCGGGTGCAAAAATATCATGGCCCATTCCAGTATAGTCCAAGACGTAACAATCTTTCTTGTCGCTAGATAGACGCAGACCGCGACCGATAATTTGTTGATATAACGCATTGGATTCTGTTGGTCGTAGTATTGCGATCACATCCACGTGAGGGGCATCAAATCCCGTCGTCAAAACTGATACATTAACCAGGTATTTAAATTTTTTCTTTTTAAAGTCGTTTACGATTTCATTGCGTTCGTTAATGTCGGTATCACCCAGAACGACGCGCGCATCGCCTTTAGGTAAATGCGACATGATTTCTTCGGCGTGGCGAACGGAGGCGCTAAAAATCATAACGCCCTTTCTGTCAAAACGTTCGGTAATATCGATGATATTTTTAATAATAAGAGGGGTCAGACGCTTTTGACTCTTTAGTATTTCTTCCACTTCGGCCGTTGTATAGGTGCGGTCCTTGTCTGTGAGTTCTGAAAAATCATAACACGTAACGGGGATGTCGACTTTTACGGGTACTGTTAGGTACTTGTTCTTAATCATGTAGGCCAACGGCAATTCATATACACACTGTTTGAAGAAGCGTTTTTTATCAGTCTTTATTTCACCATTTGCGGAGTACTCATAAATCCACCCCAGTCCTAAACGGTACGGAGTAGCCGTTAAGCCCAGTACGCATAAGCCGTGATTGCGATCTTGAAGTTTTTTGATAACTTCCTGATATTGAGTTGCTCCTTCTTCGGCCACGCGGTGACATTCATCGATGACTAAAAGACTGAAGTCGTTGAAAAATTCATCAGGTGCGCGTGCAACAGATTGCACACCACCAAAAATTGCTTTTTGATCCCAGTCTTTTTTACCCAGGCTGGCTGAAAAAATTCCCGCATCTAATCCGTAGCTTTTATATTTTTCGTAATTCTGCTCAACCAGTTCTTTTACATGGGCTAAAACTAAAACTCGGCCACGAGCAATACGTGCGAGTTCGGCAATAACCAGTGATTTTCCTGCGCCAGTAGGTAAAACAATCATCGCGGGATCGCGCTTCTTTTGGAAGTATTTGATGGTGTTGTTAACAGCGTCTTGCTGATAGTCGCGCAGTGTGTACATAGGGTTATAGTATTGTGGGAAAATGCCCAATTGGAAAGGGTTTTGTGGAAAGTGCCATAAAAAACAAACGTGACTTTAATTCTAGGTGAAGTAGGCTGTCGGCTATAGGAAAATTATTATGAGCCCATCTCCTACGGATACGTTAACTGTGAAAGATATCGTTTTCACGCATGGTGAAATTTTTAAAGTTGTTGACGATTTCTATAATCGCATTCAGCGAGATCCTGTTTTGCAAGTTCCTTTTCAATCAGTTCATGACTGGCCCGAACACATCGATCGTATCACTCATTTTTGGTGGATTCGAATGGGCGGACAGCCGTATCAATTTTCTGAGTACAATCCCGTGCCTAAACATTATTTCGCAGGCTTCAATCAGGAATTGCTTAAACGTTGGTTGGGAATTTTCAATGATACGCTAAAAGACAACTTAAAACCGTCACAAGCTGTGTTGTGGTTATTAATTGCAGAAACTATTGGTCGAACACTAACCGCCAAGAATGACATCTTTGAACAGATGCAGAAAAATAAGGTTGAATAGTAGATGTAGCCACGCGGGTGAGAACCCGCAAGTGCTGAAAGAAATCAAAGATAACAAAAGATCCTTGCGGTAACGTGGCCGTTTATCTTATGGGAAAATGTGTCTTAATTTAGAATCACGTAAATACAACCCTAGCCAAACAAAAATGGCGATATAGATTGGGAATAACGTGTGAGTAAAAAGGGGATTGCTGACGCGTACGTGGCTTGCAATCGCACCACCTAAATAGCCAGTTAATAGAACCGCGCCTAACAAAGCAGTGCGTGGAATTATGTAAAGCACAGTGCAAACTAATAAGATAGTTCCCACCAACGGCATTTTTTCAATTGGCCACTGTAAAGCGGCACCAGCCTCCAAAGCTTCGGGTGGTAGTTTGTCCATGAAAAATTTAATAGTCGCATCAAAAAGTAAAAAAGCGACAGCTAGTCCACTTAATATTCGGCCAATCCAATGTAGTTTACTTGCGGTTCCTGTTTGAATCATTATTTCTCCTTTAGGGTTATCGAAACGAAGTTAGTAGGCCCAGTATTCCATAAATGACTACGAATGGAATCTTTTTTTCTGATCGTGCAAGTGATGCCGTTGAAAATAGAAAAACAAAAATTCAATCATCGCGTAGTGAAAAGTCAAACACCTCCGTCACATTTGCATTTTTTAAAAAAACCTCATCATGAGAAACAACTATGAGTGCGCCTTGAAATTCGCGAATAAAGTTTTCCAAAAATTGAATATTCAAAAGATCTAAATTGTTGGTTGGCTCATCTAAAATCAAAATCTCTGGTTTTTCTGCGCTTAATAGCCCCCGAGCTAGCGTTGCTCGCAAACGTTCACCACCGCTTAAAGAACTTACCTTTTGAAAAACCGAATCTTTTGTGAATAAAAATTTAGCTAAACCGTTTCTGATTTCATTTTCATCAAGCCTCGAAACGTCGCGAATATTTTCAAAAATGTTTTTTCTTTCATCCAAAATAGAGCATCGCTGATCAACATACAGTATTTTCAAATTTCCCCGACAGAGTTTACCGCGTGTTTCAAATGAAGTTCCTAAGATGGCCTTAATTAAAGTAGACTTCCCTGCACCATTTCCACCTTTTAAGGCTAAGCGTAAATTTCCTCGCCATGTAAAGTTTAGATCGTTTGGATAAAGCCAGTCTTTAAATTTAATGTTGAAGCCTCTAGCCTCGGCTATCAATTTTTGATTGGGAATAGGCATACCAGTTAAATTCGCATACATGATGGGATCGATTTTCATTTCGTCAAACGCCTCGTAGGCATTGCGAACGGCAGAGTTTGCGTGCGCCAAAGTCAATGCATCGATACTGCCTGTGGTGACTTGTGCGCGGCGTTTACGTGCTCCCAGTAAAATCTTTGGTATACCTCCGCGTTCAGCAGTCTCAGCACCGCGTCGGTTGCGCTTTTCCTGCCGAGTCATTTGTTCTATGCGATCGGCTTGGGCTTGATCTCGATCACGTTTGGCAGAATCTAGTGCCATACTTAGATTTTTTCGTTCATTGTTCTTAGCATTTTCATACCTGTCCCAGCCATCACCAAACTTGCTCAGTCCACGATTAGAAAGCTCTAAAATGTCTTTGCATAGTTGCAGGCATTGGCGATCATGGGAAATCAATAAAGCCCCGCCTTCTCGTCGTTGTAAATAGTGCATAAGTGCTTCGCGACCTTCGCGATCTAAATCGTTGGTTGGCTCATCCAAAATCAGAAATTGGTTTCCCAGAGAATGGGCTAGTCGAACTCGCATCCATTGTCCGCCGCTTAAGTGCGTGCATAGTTTTTGGCGATCAATGCCATCGAGTAATTTTTCTCCTAGTGTTAGCCAAGAGTAGTCTTCAGTTAGAAATTCTTCGATCGTTATGGGCGGTGGTTCTTGGCGCTGATGAAACAATGTGACGGGAACATTGCGGCGAATAGAGCCCGTGCTTGGCTCAATTTCACCTACCAAAAGTTGTGCTAAACATGTTTTTCCAACGCCATTAGGACCCACGAGCGCCGTTAGCTTTGGATGAATTGTAAAATTTAAATTTGAAAAGAGTATGCGCCCACTTGGTAATTCAAGAGAGACGCCACTGGCAGTGACGATTGCATTCATAAATAAACCTTCACACGGAATGTGTGGAATTGAAGTTAAATTAAAAAGATTTAAACTGGTTTATTTATGCTCTCATAGACTCTGGGTTTAGCGCCCAGAAGTAATAGGATAAGTGCAAACGACCTGAATTTCAAGTCGTTTGGTTTTTCCTATTAAGATCAAATATTTACATATTGTTTAGGGATTTCATCGCAGCATCGTAATTAGGTTCATTAACGATGTCTGCCACTTGTTCCGTATACAGAATTTTATTATTTTCATCTAGAACGATAACTGCACGTGAGCATAATCCTGCTAAAGGACCATCTTGGAGTTGTAAACCGTAGTCTTTTGCAAAAGTGCTGCGGAATGAAGACATAGTTTCTGCGTTAGCAATACCTTCAGCCCCACAAAAACGTTTTTGTGCAAAAGGAAGATCTGCAGAAATGTTAATTACTACAGTATTTTTTGTATTAGCAGCATCTTTGTTAAAGTGCTTTACGGATAAAGCGCATGTTCCCGTATCAATACTTGGGAAAATATTTAAAACTTTTTTCTTTCCTGCAAAAGAAGAAAGCGTCGCTTCTGATAAATCCATTTTTGTTAATTTAAATTCTGGAGCTATTGAGCCAACTTTTGGCAAATCGCCAGTCGTGTTAATAGGATTTCCTTTTAATGTAATCTTAGCCATGTAATTCTCCTTTTAAGTGATGTTCGATACTGTATACCAAGATTTTAGGTGTCGGGAAGAAAATAGGAGGCGTTATGAGTTTTCCAGTGAAACATATTTCTATATCCATTAAACGTAAAGTGGAGGACGTATATGCATTTGCTTCTAATCCAGCTAATCTTCCGCGGTGGGCCGCCGGTCTAAGTGGTTCCAAAATAGTGAATTCTGGGAAAGACTGGATTTGTGAATCACCGATGGGTCAGGTCAAAGTTAGATTTGCAGATGCGAATACATATGGAATTATGGATCACGATGTGACTCTTCCTTCAGGGGATATAAATCATAATCCATTTCGAGTTTTTAAAAACGATGATGGCAGTGAAGTAGTATTTACGTTATTTCGTTTGCCTCAGATGTCCGACTCAGACTTTGCTCAAGACACACGATTCATTGAAGATGATCTTAAGGCCCTTAAAAAAATTCTAGAAAAATAGGAATAGCGCATTTTTGCTAGTGATTTCAGCCATTTGAATACGCTATTGACGTAATCTTTTTTTCACTCTATAATTAACTAATCGGTTAATTAACGGAAAGGTTAAATAATATGCAAGATAATCTGAGTGTTACCTTTGCAGCGTTAGCGGATCCAACTCGGCGGGCAATGCTTGCAAGATTGTCGCAAGGTGAGGCCAACGTTTCAGATTTAGCGCAACCATTTTTGAAAGAAATGAGTCTGCCTGCCGTCACCAAACATTTAAAGGTTTTAGAAAAAGCGGGATTGATTACGAAAACTCGCGATGCTCAGTGGAGGCCCTGCAAGATAAATGCGGGCGCTCTAAAAGACGCTGCGGATTGGATGGAACAATATCGCATTTTCTGGGAAGAAAGCTTTGATCGACTAGATGAATACTTAAAAACAGTAACGGGTAACAAAAAAAAGAAAGGAAAGGCCAATGTACGCAAAAAGTAATTCAAATGAACTTAGAATCATTCGGGTCTATGATGCTCCTGTAAAAGCGGTGTGGGATGCTTGGACAGACCCTAAACAAGCAGCGAAATGGTGGGGTCCTCGAGGTTTTACGATTACAACTCATAGTAAAGATTTGCGTGTGGGTGGTTCTTGGAAATATACAATGCATGGACCTGATGGCAAAGATTGGCCAAATCTAACTAAGTACTTTGAAGTCGAGCCGTATAAAAAATTGGTTTACGATCATGGTGGCACAGAAGACACGCCCCCTTTATTTCGCGTGAGTGTTACATTTACCGATGAAAAAGGAAAAACAAAAATGGATATGCGAATGATATTGGCGTCTCCAGAGGCGGCCGCGGAAATTGCAAAATTCATTAAGGCGGCGAGCGGAAATTCAACATGGGATCGCTTAGCGGAATATGTAGAAAAAGAAAAAACTGGCAAAGATGTATTTGTCATCAATCGCACATTCAAAGCGTCCATAAACACCATGTTTGAAATGTGGACTGATCCAAAACACATTGCGAAGTGGTTGCCTCCGACGGGGATGACGATGCAGTTCCTGAATGCAGACATCAAAGCCGGTGGCAATTCTATGTATATGATGAGCGGTGGCGATATCAAAATGTACGGACGCGCAGAGTATCTGAAAATCGAAAGACCAAATTTAGTTGTTTATACACAGCAATTTTGTGATGAGAAAGGAAATATAAGTCGCCACCCAATGGCTCCGACTTGGCCAGAGACGATGTTGACCACAGTGAAATTGTCTGAAGAAAGCGCCGAGGAAACGCGCGTGACAGTGACGTGGGAAACGTATGGAAACTGCACTCCGGCGGAGCTTGCTGAATTTGTAAAAGAAAGAACAGGCATGACGATGGGTTGGACTGGTTCGTTTGACAAGCTTGAAGACTATTTGCAAAAATAGTCTTCAATGATTTCAAAATTACCTATTTCCGATTTTACGAAAAAAGTGATCGACTTAATTCGAAAAATTCCTTCCGGTAGGGTAGCCACCTACAAACAGGTGGCCGAACTTGCCGGTAAGGAACACGCCTCGCGCGGTGTCGCTTGGATATTGAATACCTGCTCAACAAAATACAAACTACCTTGGCATCGCGTTCTAAGCTCTCAAGGAAAAATATCTTTTGATTCTAAAACCTATAATTTTAAAGAGCAAAAGAGGCGCCTCCGGCTTGAAGGAGTCGATATAGACTCGTCTGGTGCATTGAGCTTAAATATATTCCAATGGAAAAAACGACCTATAAAGAAAAAACGATTACGTGGTCAACCGAAGATGTTCAACTAGTAAAGCTCTGGTTCCAGCTCAATAGTTGTTGCATTTTTTCGAGATATGCCGACAATAGTAAGCTCATCATGAAGACGAAGTTTTTTGGACAGGGATTTAAATTAATGATCCCAATTACCACCGGCATAATTCCTTTTGGCGCTGTTGTCGGCACACTGTGCTCGGAAGCTAAATTTAGTTTTTTTCAAACAATGGGAATGAATATTTTTGTATATGCAGGTGCTGCTCAGTTGGCTGCTATTGACCTAATGACCCGAAATGCGCTTAGTTTAGTGGTCATTGTTTCTGGTTTGGTAATCAATCTGCGATTTTTATTGTATAGCGCAGCGATGGCACCTTTTTTAAAAAACTCAAATTTCCTAACGAAGCTTTTTTCGGCTCATATGTTAACTGATCAAAGTTATGCCGTCATGTCTGCTAATCAAGAAAGACTTCCAACTAATAAAGATGCCGTTAATTTTTATTTCGGTGCTTCTTTATGTATGATTTTGGTTTGGCAGCTGTCAGTAGTGGCTGGTTTTATATTTGGAAATTTTGCTCCGGCTTCCTGGGGTCTAGATTACGGAGTTCCTTTGAGTTTTGTGGCACTGCTAGTTCCGACTTTAAAAAATAAAAAATATGTAGTTGTTTCGGTATTCTCTGCCGTTGTTTCTGTTTTGTTGTATAGCCTGCCGTTTAAGGTCGGTTTAATTGTGACAGCATGCTTGTCTATCGTACTGGCGGCTTATTTGTCTGGAAAAAAGGTGAGCTCATGATCGAGGCTCAGTATTTTTGGATTAATATTGTGTTCCTTGCTATTGGGACAATTGTTATTCGCGGCTCAATTATTGCGGTATCGGACAAAATTCAAATATCTGACCGCGCCAAGGAAGTATTTTCGTACATTCCTGCTGCTATTTTGCCGGCGTTTGTAGCACCAGCCGTTTTTTTTCATCAGGGCTCTGTTGATTGGGTCATGGGTAAAGAGCGTTTGATTGTTTTGATCTTGGCATTTGTCGTTTGCTTTAAAACTCGCAGCACAGTTGTCACAATTGCAACGGGTCTATTAGCTTTGTATTTAATGACCCAGGTCTTCGGAGTTTAATCTTGAAACAATTAACCTGTCGTGAACACTTGCCGATGCTATTTACTGCAAATTTTGTGGAACGAAAATTTAGGAGACGTTTGTGAAAATAGTATTAGACATAGTAATAGTACTTTTGTTTCCGACTTTTGTACTCGCTAAATCTGATCTTACGGGAAAATGGATTACCGAGTGTAATGTATCTGGAAAGCATTCGTTTAAAGCCACGCTGACATTTCAAAATAACAAAGAAAACATTGATTTTAAATTATTTGAAGACACAACCTGCAAAGAGCATTCTTTGAGTGTTTCCTACATTGCTAGTTACATAACAGGCGCCAAGTTTGGAGAAGGAAAAAAATTTAATAGTACCCCAGAAAAAGTTCAAATGACGGTTCATCTACAAAAAGTCATAGACCAATTCAATAGAGCAGAAACTGAAGATGGTTGCGGTTTTAAAGATTGGAAGCTGAATGTGGCTCGCGATGTTTCGGGAAAATTTTGCCGCCCCTTCAAAATGCCGACGGTAGGTAAAACAGTATACGATATATATAAGTTGAACCTCAACTCGTTAGTTTTCGGAGGCTTGCCGCTCAAATGGGATATGGTTGATCCTACCGTGCGTCCAAAGCAACTATCTAAAACAGAGTTTTGGATAACTAAAGAAAAATAGATGTAATATTTAACTGGGCCGTTAGATCGATTTAGTTCCATATGCACCACTGTTAGTGCCGAATGGTCAACTGGGTTGGTATGTTTAATGCCAAAATTTGTCCCCATGCATGATTTGATTTTATTTCCCGATTTTTTGGTTGCTCGATGTTCGTGCACTTGTTATCCAAATTAAATGACTAAAAATAATTTAAAATCAAAAAGTTCCAGTATTGAGAAAAAGGCTCTTGTAGTCTTTTTAGTTATTTTTGTGGCCGTATTATTGGGCGCCTGGGGATATGCCTTAAAACTGCGCCAAACTGTCGTCGCGAACAACGCCGCAGTAAATGTTGATCCGGGGGCATTAATCGAAGTTGAGCGTATGCGCAATCTGGCTGATTCTCAGATCTCGAATAGTCGCTCATTTTTTTTGTTAGGCTCAAAAGTTCTGTATGATAAATCAAAACAAGATAAACAAAATTTATTAGAAGCCTTATCAAGCTTCCAAAAAAAATATCCGTTACCTCAAATTCCTGAAATTGTTCGCCGGTTTGATACTATTCAAACTCAACTTCAGGAGTTCTTTGAACAGGGCATGGAGTTTCGCGAAAAACAAACAGAATCAAAAATTGTTGGTCAATTCTATCAATCAAAAGCATCACCACTGCTAAAACAAATGAACGATAATTTGGACGAGATTAAAAATCTTCATAATGTTGAAATCAATCGCGTTCAGGCAGAGTCTCGAGCAGCGGCTTTAGGCGTTGAAAGTCAAATTCCAGAAGGCATGGCTATATTAACTGTCTTGTTGTCGGTAATCTTTTTAGGTTTGGCCGTACTTGTTGTTAAAGTTCTTCGCGAACGCACTCGTCAATTAGCAGAGCGTGATCGTTTGGTCGCCGAAGCTAAAAATGCAGTTCAAGCGCGGGATGAATTTATCTCTGCGATTAATCATGATTTCAAAGAGCCTTTAGAACATTTAAATCAAATCGCCGAGATATTAACTAACTTTTCGGAATCAAGTCCGATCCAAGATAGCGGCGAGCTTGTAAAAACAGCTGTTGCGGAAATTGAAACCTTGATCAAAGATATCTGTGATCAAAAGATGGCAGACCAATCTGGACTAACATTAAGATTAGATCAAATGGGTATCGATGATGTTTTAGATGATGCGCGCGTAATGATGCAACCGTTGGCGAAACAAAAGGGTATTCGTTTACAATTTGAATCTGCTAATCCGCCGGTGCTAGCCTTTATGGACAAAGAGCGCGTTTTGCGTGTGATGGCGAATCTAGTTGGAAATGCAATAAAATTTAGTCCTAAAAACAGCAAAGTCGTTGTTAAAGTTCGTAGTGACCAACAATTTGTAAACATTGCGATTACAGACAGCGGACCGGGTATTCCTGAAAATAAAATCCCAGGTCTGTTTACTCAATTCTGGCAGTCACGTAAAACGGCAGATCAAGGTGCTGGAATTGGTTTAGCGGTGGTGAAAACAATCGTGGATGCGCATGGTGGAACGATCCGTGTGGATAGCCACGGTGGCAATGGAAGTACATTTACATTCTCGCTTCCTAAACGCCGCCCCGCGGGTGCTGAGTTAAAAAAAGCGGCTCCAATTCGCTATACTACGAAATCGCGCACGCAATCTGATGTGTACACAGAAGGGCCGACGATTTAATTACGTCTGCAATTCAGACAGTATTTGAATTAAATTATTTTTATCGATCGGCTTTGTGATATGTTCGTCAAAACCACTTTCCAAGCAACGCTTTCTTTCTTCTTTCATAGCATGCGCAGTTAAGGCAATAATCGGTTTTTTGAAACCTTGCTTACGAAGCTCACGAGTAGCTTCGTAGCCGTCCATTTCCGGCATTTGCAAATCCATCAACACAATGTCGACACTATCTTTAGAGGCCTTTGCGATGCCTTCGCGCCCATTATTGGCGGTGATAACATTTGCGCCTGACATTTTTAGTATCCATTTAATTAAAGCTAAATTATCGTCGCTGTCATCGACTGCTAAAATATTTTTTCCCGCAAGTTCCATTGCATTTTGTGTGTTGTTTTGTGCTTTGACTTTTGGTGCCCCTTCTTCGGCTCGGGATTCAGCAAAACTATTGTTGTTGATCTGTCCGTGTTCGATAGAAATGACAAATGTACTGCCCTTTCCTGGTGCGCTTTCTTTCAATAAGACATCGCCGCCTAAAGCAATGGCTAACTTCTTCGATAGGACCAGGCCTAAACCTGTGCCTCCAAATTTTCGAGTCGTTGTAATGTCCGCTTGAGTAAAAGGCGAAAAAAGTCGTTCCGCTTGTTCTTTCGCAATTCCTGTTCCGGTGTCGCGTACGACGAATTCTATTTTTGAAGTGTCTTCGGATGTTTTTACCGTCAAATTCACAGAACCTTTTTTTGTGAACTTAATTGCATTGCCGACGATGTTGAATAGGATCTGTCGCAAGCGGGTAGGGTCCGTGGCTACGGTACCAGGAATTTTCCCTTCGCTAGATACGTTTAGCTGAATACCTTTACCCGAAGCCTCTAAATTTAAAAGAACGGCGATATCATTCACGGTTTCCATTAGTTTTACAGGAACGCGTTCAATTTCCATTTTTCCAGCTTCTACTTTAGAAAGATCTAAAATATCGTTGATGATCGTAGACAAAAGGCGACCATTACGTTTGATGACTTCGATAGTATTGGCCCGCTCGCTAGTAGACATATTTTCATCAGCCATAAGTTCCGAAAAACCAATGACGGCACCCAGTGGCGTGCGAATCTCGTGTGACATATTTGCTAGAAACGCGCTTTTTGTTTCGTTAGCTACTTCGGCTTCTTCTTTAGCCATTTTTAATTCAGCTTCAATTTTTTTATAACTAGAGACGTCGGCGGCTACCACAATGAAGCCTTCGACAAGGTTTTGGCTATCGAACTCGGGGACAAATGTGATATTTAAAATAGCTTGGCGATCACCACTATGTGAGTTGCGTTCATAGGTAACGGTTTCTCCAGCTAAGGCTCTATCAATGTAAGGTTTATTGTCTGGATAACGTTCGCTACCGAGGATATCTTCAAAGGTCTCCCGCATAATTTCGTCTTGGCTGCGGTGAAACCAGTCGCAAAAGAAATTGTTCGCAAACAGGAAGCGTTCATGTTTATCTACTTGGGCTACCATAACTGGCATAGCATTTGTAATGATACGCAACTGTGCTTCACGTTCTTGTAAAGCCAAAGTGCGTTCTTGAACACGCTTTTCGAGTTCTTCATTCAACGACCGAGTTCGCTCTGCCGCTTTTCTGAACTCGGTAATATCACGCACAACCTTTGAAAACCCAGTCAGCTTGCCATCCTTATCAAGCAACGGGTCCAGAACGATGTTTGCCCAAAATGTAGAACCATCTTTTTTCTTACGAATGGCCTCACCTTCAAAGTGCCCAGTTCTTAATACGGTAGTTAGTTCGTTATAGGCGACATCCGAAGACGCGTCCGCTTTTGTGTAGAGAGTGGATACATGTCTTCCAACAATTTCACTTAGACTATAGCCAGTGATGCGTTCTGCTCCGCGATTCCAAGTTGTAATATAGCCGTTTGGATCTAACATGAAAATGGCATAATCTTTAACAGCTTCTACAAGGACGCGATATTTCTCTTCACTTTTTACTAACACGTCTTCGCTGTATTTTTGTCGATTTAGGAAAACACGTTGCCCAACCGAGCCGGCCAGCGCAATTCCTAGTACCAATAATGTTGTTGAAATGGTAGCCATGCTTAAACCCGAAGTAACGAGTAGGTTTGAGTCCGTGATTTCAATTGAGTGATCGTGAATAAATGTAGCTGCAAACATTCCGGTATAGTGCATTCCTGCAATTGCAATCCCCATCAGAATACTCGCTATTGTTAGCTGTAAGAAGCGATCGGGTTTGTTTCTAAGTTGAATAGATATCGTCAAGGCCCCGTAAGAAGCTATCAGAGCAACTAACACAGATGCGGCCACTAAAAACCAATTCCATTCAATTCGGGCCGACATACGCATGGAATACATTCCGATGTAGTGCATACCACTGATCGCGGCCGCCATCGCGATTCCGCCCCAGCCCACAGATTTGGGATCAACGATAGGGCGACTCACAACATACAAGGCCAACATGCTACCAATTACTGCAACAATAACAGAAAGAACCATGAGTGGAATGTCGTACGCCATTTCCATGTCGGGCATTTCAAAAGCTAGCATTCCAATGAAATGCATACTCCAAATACCGACACCCATAGCAAGTGATCCACCGATCAACCAAGCCGCATGGGCTTTTCCCTTAGCGTGAGTGATACTATACGCCAAATTTAAAGCTACATAAGACGCTAGGATTGCAACACCGATAGAAAGAAGAATTAAATAAGGGCTATAGACAACGTCCATTTAACTACCAGATATCACAAATTTTTTCCAAATTCCGCATTTTTTTAATGTGTTCTTAAGGGTAAGGAACCAGATGACACCAATTCGGTTGGCAGCGACCTTGCTATGTAATTTAGTCATGGGGGAGATATGAAAACACTTGTTTATATTGTTATGCTAGTTTTGTCATCGTCAGCGATGGCGGGAATTGAAGATTGTATTAAGACTGTGCGTGCGGAATGGCCGTATCCATCTGTGGCTGAGGCTTCAAAGATCTGTGCCGGTAATGTGAGTGAATCGTGCATCAAATATATTCGTGTGGAATTGCCATATCCATCAGTGGCGGAGGCCGCCAAAATGTGTAAGACGAATATGTGTGAATAACCTTAAGAAAATATGGAAGCGTCATTTCACAAATAGATTTCTGTCAAATGACGTTCTTTTGAATTTGTTTTGTAGATTTTGACAAATTTCATTGATACGTTTTTTAAATGTCGATCATGTTTTTCGGGAGACCTAAAGAATGACAATTGAAATCCACGAGAAAGCAGCGATCGGCTTTGATCGCGCGAGTGACGCCTACGAAAGTGGGCGTCCCGATTATCCCGTGGAAGCAATTGATTTCTTGGTTAAACAGTTTGATATCAAGCCATCGTCTCAAATGGTCGATTTAGCGGCCGGTACTGGAAAATTCACAAAATATCTATTTCCATTTAATAATCATGTCATTGCTATTGAACCAGTTGAACGTATGCGGCAGAAATTTTCATCTCTGTACCCCGCAATGCAGGTTTTAAACGGTTCGGCGGAATATATTCCTGTAGTGACGGAATCAATTGATGTAGTTACTGTTGCTCAAGGTTTTCATTGGTTTAACGGCGAAAAAGCACTATCGGAAATTCGTCGTGTCTTAAAACCAAAAGGAAAATTAGGTTTAATTTGGAATGTTCGAGACGAATCAGTTTCTTGGGTTCGGGAATTGAGTCAAATTATCGATCCCTACGAAGGATCAACGCCAAGATATACATCAATGATATGGAAGGAAGCATTTGATGACACTCCATATTTTAGTCCTCTTCGGCATTCTGTCTTCACTTATACTCATATAAGTACGATTGAAACTATTTTAGATCGAGTCAATTCTATTAGTTTTATTTCAGCCTTACCTGAACAGGACAAAAAATATGTTGCAACTCAAGTAAAAAGGTTGATTGAAAATCATCCGTCTACTAGAAATTTGGCCCAAATCCCATTTCCGTACTTAACTCATATCTATTGTACGGAAAAGCTATTAAGCTGATTCAAGTTTTTTTTGCATTCCCAAGTTGATACGCCCTTCTCAAGACATCTCGATTGAACCGCCCTGTCGTTACTTCCGATTAGTTACGTAACGGGAGAACAAATATGGCAAGAATACTAATCGCCGAAGACGATGAGTTTCTAAGGGACATACTAAAAGACTACCTGGAAGATAGTGGTCACAAGGTTACAGTTGTGCCGGATGGAAAAATTGCACGAGACGTAGTTCTTGCGGGTGATTTTTCGTTAGTTATTAGTGACGTTCAGATGCCACATCTAAATGGTGTTGAATTTTTACAGTGGCTGCGAACTAAAAATCAAATTCCATTTATATTGATGACTGGATTTACAAACTTGCTTGAAACCCATCAAGCTGCTGAATTGGGTGCCAATGGCTTTTTAAGTAAACCATTTTCAAATAAAGACCTGTTGGCGTTAATTACGACTTTGCTATCACCAAAAACAGATGATTTGCCTGCTATAGAAGAAAATAAAAAAGTTCACCAAGAGTATTGTAAAGTCTCTATTGAAGAATTTGTAGCAAAGCCAAAACTAGACTACGATATCTACGTTTGTCTTCAAGAAAACAAGTACCTAAAGATTGCAAGATGTGGCGAAACCCTAGATGTAAATCGTTTGAACACCTATCGCAGTAAAGGCCTGGCGCATTTTCATATTAAGCGAGAAGACTTCAAGAAGTTGGTCGATTTTAATATGGGAGTTACCAAAGTATTGCAGCAGAGCCAAACAGTACCGACAGAGAAAAAACTTCGTTTTATGCGCTATACGAGCGAAGTCATACTAGAACATTGTTTTGTTGACGATATGAATAAAGCAGCCTTTGAAGAGGCACATGAGTTTTTTCAAACGGCAATGGGTATATTTTCTGAAAATGCGGAAACGCATAATCTATTAGATATTTTAAATACACATTCAGACGCTATTTATGCGCATAGCTTAGGAGTTTCACTCTATTCAATAATTATAGCAAAAAAAATGGATTTTAAATCTCCACAGACTATTTTCAAGTTAGCCATGGCAGGCCTTTTCCATGATATAGGAAAAAAAGAGATTGATAACCGAATTTTAGAAACCCCGAGACCACAGTTATCAGTCGCTGATCGAAAAATGTATGAATCTCATGTCCAGCGGGGCCGAGACATTATGCAGGCAATTCCTAACATCCCCCAAGATGTAGTCCAAATGATATACGAGCATTACGAAGATGAAGTCGGCCAGGGTTTTCCTAGTGGTACTCCCAAAACGAGAATGCATCCGCTGTCGAGTGTGATCCACTTAGCAAATAAATTTGTGAACCATGTAGTTAAGAATCCAACGAATCATCAGATTTCTGGTCGTGAGGCTGTCTTCATGATTGAAAAATTTGAAGGTGATCGCGTAAACAAAGTGGCACTAGCAGCCTTAAAATCTTTAGTGTTTGAAAAAAAGGCCGCATAAGATGAATAGATTAAAACAGTTGGTTTTGCTACCAATCTTAGTTTTAGCTCTATATGGAATTTTCTATTACGTAGAAAAATCTAGTGCCAATCAATACTCTAATACTGAAGTTCAAAATTTTATTTACAAGTCCTCGACAATCGAGCCGCTGGAAGTACCAAGTGATCTAGATAGGAGAAAGGCCTTTTTGGGACGCGAACTCTTTTCAGACAAACGACTGTCAAAAGGGAATCAAGTTTCCTGTCATTCGTGTCATAGTTTCGAAATTGGCGGTGCCGATGGCCGACAGTTTTCTGTGGGAGTCGATGGAAAATTGGGTATAGTAAACGCGCCAACAGTTTTCAATAGTGCTAAAAACTTTAAACAATTTTGGAATGGGCGAGAAGAGGATTTGTTTGGCCAAATAGATGGTCCTATCCACGACCCTCGTGAAATGGGAACGACATGGGACGAAATTGTTGAAAAACTAAAAGCCGATCAGATGATGGTCCTCTTGTTTAACGAGATATTTGACGCGGAAATTTCGAAGGATAGGATTATAGGTGCTCTTGTTGAGTTTGAAACTGCTCTAGTTACGGAAGATTCCCCATTCGATCTTTTTTTAAAAGGAGACCACGACGCCTTAACCGAATCACAAATTGCTGGATTTCGTAAATTTGAAACTTACGGTTGCGTAGCTTGTCATCAGGGGCAGAACATTGGTGGTAACATGTTTCTGAGTATGGGTGTGGCATTTAACTACTTTGCTGAGAGAGGTGGTTATTTTGAATCTGATGTCGGACGATTTGTGGTTACTGGGCAGGAGCATGATCGTCATGTATTCAAGGTTCCCAGTTTACGTAATGTGCAATTAACGGCGCCTTATTTTCACGATGGATCAGAACCTAGCTTGGAAAATGCGGTCAGAAAGATGGCGCGATACCAATTAGGCCGAAAGCTTCCTAAAGAAGATATAAAAGATATTACTGAGTTTCTAAAGTCATTAACGGGTAAAAAACCTAAGATCCTAAGCGAGGCTTATGAATCCGTTAAAAAGTAGAAACAAAACTATATTTACGATTATTTCGATATTGATTATTTTTGCATTAGGGTTCATCTATAGTCGTTCGTCGGTTAGTGATATTACAGTGCATTCCAAAATATTGCATACACTTGAACAATCTAAGATTGCGAATCATGATTTAAATGAAAATGTCCTACGCCTAAAAACATTCTTACTTCAGTCCTACGATCCGTTAGTAAGGGACGTGGGAAAACAGCTAAGTCTTTGCAAAAGACTACATTCGGATCCAACTTATGAAAGCCTGCGACGTGAACAAACATTACCTCTGTTAAATGACTACTGCCAGTTTTTGAAAGAAAAAGCCGATCTAATTGAGCGATATAAAACACAACATTCCATTCTTAGGAATTCGATGAAGTATTTGCCAATAGTAGTGAAGCACTTTTCCGATACGAAATACAGCGACACGACGCATTCCCTATTTTCTAATGTTATTCTATATAACTTCGATCGGTCCGAAGACTTAGTAGACAATATCTACGAACTTCTTCGTAAGTTGCCAAAAAAACTGAGCAACAAGAAAGATAACGAGATGATGGAATCCTTGCGGTTGCATGTAAATCTAATTGTCAATTATAGTGTGACTCGGGCTACACTAGAAGAAAAAATTCTTTCAAGTTTAGTGATCGTAAAACTTGAACATTTGGTAAATCAATATTTGGATTGGTATCAAGTTCGACAAAATCGTGGCATCTCTTATCACTTTGTCCTAGTTTTTGTGTGCTTCGGTTTAGGCTTGTGGGTAGTTATAATTTTCAAACGTCTGCAGTCCCTGACGGACGATTTGCATGATTTAAATGCTAATCTAGAAATGAAGGTTGCCAAAAGAACCAAAGAATTATCCGAAGCTATGTCAAAACTTGAAGATAGCCAGACAGTATTAACTCAATCTGCGAAAATGACTGCGCTAGGTGAAATGGCGGGTGGTATTGCTCATGAAATCAATACGCCGTTAAGCGCGATTTTGATGAACGCTGAAATGTTGATGGATAGAGCTGATCAAGCGAGTCCGGAATTAATTCGTAAACGAACAGAAGCTATTGTCAAAATTGTGGCTCGTGTATCTAAGATTATTATGGGTTTAAAACGTTTCTCTAGAAATGCAGATGATGCCGAAAGATCAAGAGTTTTGGTGCAAACTATAGTCGACGACACATTAACTTTGTGTAGTGAAAAGTTTAAATCTCATTCTGTGAATTTAGAAATCAAATTAGACAGATCCGATCTTACGGTTCTTTGTGTGCCTGAACATATTTCCCAAGTGCTGCTAAACTTTTTGAATAACTCTTTATATGCCTTGAAAGACACGGATGCGATCAGCGATAAATGGATTTCGATTCATGCCTCGAAACAAGATGATCAAGTGGAAATATCGGTCACCGATGCAGGAACCGGTTTACCTGAAAGCATTCAGGCCAAATTAATGCAGCCGTTTTTCACAACTAAACCTCCCGGTGTTGGAACGGGATTAGGCTTAAGTATTTCAAAAGGGATCGTGGAGCAGAGCGGGGGGGAAATGTTTTATGATAAAAGATGTCCGAACACCCGCTTTGTTATACGCTTACCAGCCTAATTATTTTGAAAGAGCCTTGTCTCCGGAAAGATTTCCTCCGCCAGTAATCATCAAGCTAACGGAAAGACCAATAGCTAAAATGAAGTACTCTAAACCTTCACCTTTTTGATTTCCAAACCAGTTCATGAAAAAACCGTGCTGTGCGTGTACCGTTAAGCCAGCGACTAACATTGTAAAACCCACACCAAATGCAGCTACGCGGGTCAGTAAACCCGTCACTAATCCAATGGCGCCAAAGAATTCAGCCACGATCGGAAGTAAAGCTATTACGTAGGGCATGCCTTGTGATGTAAAATAATCCATCGTACCTGTAAAGCCATAACCTCCATACCAGCCTAACATTTTTTGAGCTCCATGGGGAAACATGGTCACACCTAACGCCACTCGAGCTACTAATGGCCCATAAGATGAATTTGTTTGCATGATTTTTTTGAGTACGCTCATATTTATTTCCTCCAAAAGATGAGTTTTCTGTTTTCATATACTATGTCGCGAAAAAGCTATTTGCAAAAGTAGACAAAATTAGTAATCATTTTTGCATAGATGCAAAAATGAGGGAGTTATGGATTTAAATCTTTTAAATACGTTTGTGGCAGTAGTGGAGGCAGGCTCAATGACTCAAGCTGCCCGTAGGCTCAAACAACCCATATCGCGTGTTAGTCGGGCGTTGTCCCGGCTGGAGCGAGATTTAAATCAACACTTGATACTTAGGACGACCCGCTCTTTTAAGATTACGTCTTCGGGTCTGCGACTCTTTCGCGAGATTCAACCTCTAATGCAACAGATTTCAGGATTGGAACGCTCGTTATCGAGCGAAAGCGAAGAATTGACCGGAGTTGTGCGCATCACCGCACCCGAGGATTTTGCTCAAGGGACGATGTCATCCATATTGCTAGAGTTAAGCTCGCTTCATCCGGGTTTACAATTTGATTTGAATTTAACAGATGAGTATGTTGACCTTCTGCGCACCGAAACGGACATTGGGATTCGAGGTGGAAAATTAAAAGATTCGACGTTAAAAGCAAAATATGTCGGGGAATCTAAATTCGTTTTTGTGGCGTCTCCGGATTATCTTGAAAAATTTGGTACACCAAAAAGGCCCGAAGACTTGGTTAAGCATAAATGTATTTTCTCGCCGTTAGGGCCTAATAGTGAGCGTAATGAGTGGGTGGTTACTAATGGATCACGCAAAGAAAAAATAAAGTTCATTCCGCAGTGGAAAGTAAATCACAAAGGTTTGGCTTGTACGTTTGTACGTGCTGGTCATGGAATCTCGCTTCTACCAAGTCCAATGGTGAATAGGTTCTTGGAATCCAAAGAGTTGATCCATGTTTTATCCCCTTGGGGACTGGAATCTGCGCCATTGCATTTAGTATATCCCCCTCAAAAGGTGACATCACGAAAGGTGCGGGAGGTATCTAAGTTCTTAGAAATAAGGATTCGCGAAATGATGACGTTGGGAAAGATTTAAAACCAACGTTCAAAAATGCGAATCATCGGTACCATTAAAAGTAAGAGTCGTTGCTGAATGCTTTCAACGTCATTTGCATCAATATCTGGTGGGATCTCGCCGTTCGTATCCATTCGATGACCATTTCCTGCGCGCCATAGAATCATGCGGGCTACGTGCTGGCAGAAATCTGCATTATCTATTAGAAGCGCGAGCTCGGCGTTCATTCGACGTAGTGAACGTGGATCAAAGTTGGCCGTACCGATCATACATGAAGTTTCGTCAATGACGTATGTCTTCGCGTGAGTATTATAGCGTGATCCTTGTGTCATTTGAGGTATTGGGTTTTCATCCATTGGCATTGGGTCCCCAGAATACAAATAAATGTTGGCTCCATTAGCCGCAAAATTTTTAGCGTGAACTTGCGTAAGTGCGTTCACCACGAATTCACGTCGAGATGCTTTCCGTGAATTTGTTAATATCATGATTTTTTTGCCATCTGCCATTAGCTTTTTGAACATTTTCCAGCTTTCACTGTCAGGAATAATGTAGCCATTTTCAATCATTAGACGACTTTTTGTTTTGCTAATGTCTTCTAACAAGATGGTGCCAGTGATTGTCTCTGATTGTTTAACCCAGTCGGGACCGTCGGATACAAAGCGAATTTTATTTATTGGGAAAACGGGTTGTTTTGATAGAGCGCGTTTGCCTGCAGCACGCACTGTCGCTAAATATTGGCGACTTTGGTCAGAAGAATGCAAATTAGACACAAACACTTCGGCTTTAAGTGTGTTCATATCATAAGCCTCAATGGCTTGGTTGTATCTATACACATCGGGCCCACTGTCTGTAGGAAGCGGCTTAGAATACTCATAGGATATTTTGGTGTCTTCGCTGCGAAAGTCATTCATGTTTGGAAAGTCTTCCGTTTTGATTTCGGTAGAGTTCTCTGATAGCCAAAACGCTTCAAAGGTTTCCAAAATAGAATCATTAATGGGGCCTCGGATACGTATATCGCGATCGATAAAGTTGTTGGATTTTGCTAAATAATAATAGTCGTTTGCGATGTTCCGACTTCCCGTAATTAGCTCTTTTTCAGATGCGATAATTTTTCTATGATTGCGAACATTCAGTCGAACAAAATTTAGAGACGCGTGCTGGTTATATAATTTGACCTCTATGCCATATTTCTTGAATTCTCTATCGACATAAGCATCAATTGTTTTTCGCATGGGAACAGAATCTACTAATAAGCGAATTCTAATATTTGGGTTCTGCTTCTTTTTTTCGACAAGGGCACGTGCGATCCAGCTGCCGGCCTCGTCAATATCGTAAATAAACGTTTCTAATATAATAAACTGTTCCGCGTTTTCAATCAGTTGCAGGCGCGCTTCTAATGCCGCTGATCCGTCTTCCAATAGTTGTATCTGATGATCGGCATCCGACTTAGATTCAAATTTAGGAATGGCAGCCGCCCACGCATGTGCGCACAGAAACGACAGAAGGCTTATTATCGTTAGACAGATCTTCATCCAAATTCCCTAAACTGATTTAAATCCAGCTGG
Source organism: Bdellovibrionaceae bacterium UBA2351 (assembly GCA_002344565.1). Classification (GTDB taxonomy): domain Bacteria; phylum Bdellovibrionota; class Bdellovibrionia; order Bdellovibrionales; family Bdellovibrionaceae; genus UBA2316. The sequence continues at coordinate 44,277 of DDTZ01000080.1, forward strand.
TTGCTAAATAAACAGGTTATTTGACCCTAAAGTCTATTTTTACAAGTTTTGTTCCAAATTTAATTAGACCCATTGATGGTGTTTACATACTATTTGGTATGTAATGAAACGTTTGAAAAAGGAGGCTTTATGCAAAAAATATATCCTTGCATTTGGTTAAATGGCCAAGTTGACGAAGCGGCGAGGTTGTATACATCGTTATTTAAAAACTCAAAAATTGTCTTCACGACCTATTACGGAAAATCTGGAGCTGAAATATCAGGGCAAAAAGAAGGTTCGGTGCTGACTATAGATTTAAACCTAGATGGGCTTTCTCTGCAGTTGTTGAATGGTGGACCTCACTACAAGATAAATCCGTCCACGTCGCTATACGTATGGTGTAAAGATGAACAAGAAATTGATTCCTTGTGGGACAAGCTTTCAAAAAACGGTTCCACTATTTTTGAATTGCAAGCCTACCCGTGGGCCAGAAAATATGGTTGGTGCACCGACTGCTATGGAGTGTCTTGGCAGCTAATGATTGGGGATAGCCCATACAAAATTGCACCTGCCATTTTATTTACGGAGAAATTGTTTGGAAAAGCCGAAGAGGCGATTCGCTTCTATATGTCTAAATTTAAAAGATCTAAATTAGAACTTATTGCGAGAGATCCTAATACAAACGCAGTTTTGCATTCACTATTTAATTTGGAGGGAATGCCCCTTGTATTAATGGAAGGGCCCGGAAAAGGTAAAGATAAAATGGAAATTACCGGCGCGATGTCATTGGTAATTAATTGCGATGATCAGAAAGAAATTGATAAGTATTGGGAAGTGATCAAAAAGCCCGAGAGTATGGAAGTGTGTGGTTGGATCGAAGACAAATACGGCATTCAATGGCAGGTCGTACCGACAATGTTAGGAGAGTATCTAAAAGATCCAAATCAGAAAAAAGTCGAAGCAATGATGACTGCTATGCTTAAAATGAAAAAAATGGAAATCGACGTTCTGAAAGCGGCGTTCGCCAATGGCTAAACAGGGCAGTAGCCCTATGCTAGAAGCATGAAAAAAGAGCTCAAGAAATCTTGTAGCTGTGAAGATTGCAATTCCAAAAATAAGACAGGCTATATAGCTTATACTTTTGGGGTTTCTCATCTTTGAACGGATGTTTGGAAAAAAAATGAATTTACCGCTCTTTGGCGCTAATGGAGGTACACTAAAAGTGAGCTCATGATGAGCTCGGATAACGGAAGTTAAGCTATGAAAAAGATTTTTTGCGTTGCGCTTTTGTACGTTTGTTCTGCTTGGCAAAATCTAGAAGCACAGGAACTAGAAAACTCGCATATAAACATAGAGTTTCGAGAATATGATATTTTAGCAGACGTCGTTCTGCCTATAGCTGAGCTAGAACTGGCTTACGGTAAACCGATAGATTTGAATCTGCCTGACTATATTTCATCACATATTCAAGTAAAAAGCGAAGATGGGATTCCTTGGCAAATTGATATCGATACCTCGTTACTGAGAAAGTCAGACATTCCAGGTACTATTCGAATCGGTATGATTTTCATTCCAGCCACTGGTTTATCTCCAAGAGAGTTCATACTAACTTCAACACTTATCAATCACAAAATCTTGGGTCATCGAACCTATGTTTTTGTAAAAACGGATTGGGATTCCGGAGTATCGAGATACAATCCAGAAGCCATCGGAATTATCTATTCAGCCAGTAATCAGATCAAAATATTTCGGGAGCAACAAAGTATCTGGCGAGGGTTCTTGGGGGTATTCCGAGTTGGGTTGATTCATGTACGAGATGGTTTTGATCATATTCTATTCGTTTTGATGTTAATTTTGCCAACACCATTGTTGTTTTCAACTACGCATCGAGCCCGGTACAACGGAATCAAAAAAAGTAGTTTTCATCTATTCGGCTTAATAGGAATAAATGCCTTAAGTCATTTGTTAGCACTTTTGTGTGCGTGCGTGGGGTGGTTGAGATTACCCGTTTGGATCGGTGAAGTTCTTATTTCTTCAACCATTATTATTTCTGCAGTTCATATTTTTTGGCCGATCATGACGAATAAAGAATGGATTTTAGCTGGGGCGTTTGGTGTTTTCCACGGTTTAACATTTTTCGATATTATTTTAGATTATGGATTGTCGGCGGGTAGGCTCGTCATTGGCGTGCTAGGCCTTAATTCTGGTGTTCTAGTAATGCAATTGTTGGTCGTTCTCTGCATGGCTCCTTGGTTTTTTATCGCAGCGGAAAGTGTCTATTATAATATTCTGAAGTACACTTTATCGATAGTAGGAATAGCCATTGCGGGATTTTGGATTCATCAAATAGTGAGTGGTGAACCAAGCAGTTTAGTTGCTGCCTTCACATCCTTGATTGGCCGTCCCGTAGGAGTTATTGCTTTTATGGCTGTGATTTCGTTACTTATTCGCTATTCTCCGGGCCCGTCTCGAGAAAATCACAGAGATTAGAAAACTGCTTTTGTTATTTGCCAATTTTTCTTGAGCTTCTGAAGATGCTGTGTTCATTTAAAGTGAAAACAAAAGAGGTTTAAAATGCCGAAAAGTATTTATGATTTTTCGATTCCAAAAATAAATGGAACAGAATTTAGCTTATCTGAATACAAAGGAAAAGTTCTTTTGGTTGTTAACGTAGCATCAAAATGCGGTTTAACACCTCAGTATGAAGCCTTAGAAAAAATTTACCAAACATACAGAGATCAAGGTTTTGAAGTACTTGGATTCCCTGCAAATGAATTTGGTGCACAAGAGCCAGGTACCAATCAACAAATCCAAGATTTCTGTGAGTCGAAATTTGGGGTTAAGTTTCCAATGTTTCAAAAAATCGTAGTAACGGGGCAGGGACGGCATCCATTGTATACCTATTTAACCGATGCTAAACCCGAGGCAGTTGAAATACCTAATTCGGGTTTAGAGGCAGACCTAGTCGAATTTGGTTTTCCACGCAAAGTGAAAAAAGATATTCTGTGGAACTTCGAAAAATTTTTGATAGATCGTCAAGGGCAGGTGGTAGAGCGATTTGCTCCCGACGTAACCCCTGACAATGCGATAGTTAAAAGATCTATTGAGGCGGTATTGCGTTCGTAGGCGCTACTTCGGCTGGAGTATTGTAAATGCCTCCAGCGGGTGTGCTAATCCATCGCTCTCTCATCATCGAAAATGCGACTGCGAGTCCAATAATAACTGCAAATGCGATTAACCAATAAACAACTTTGGCAGGAAGTGATTCAGCTGCCTGCGAAGGTGCATTGGCTTGTTGTACCGTTGTTGCCATAAAATAGCCTCCTTTTAGATTTTTTATTTATAGATCTGCAAAAATAGTTCCTTTAGTTTTTTGATGATTAACAAAAACGGTAGGGATAGAAATTTGTGGATATAAAACTAAATCTTGAAACCGCGTTGTTGGAGTGCCGTCTTAATTTTATTTCTTTAATTGGCCCTAAAAAAGCAGATTGGTCTTTGACTATATTTAGCAGTATTCGACTGATTCCAAATTTCTTATACGTGCCTGCTAGTCCTAATACGATAAATGCCGCCCAGCCTTTCGGTTTTTGTATATTGAATACTAAATCGGTCGTCACCAGAGAGCGTGTTGATTTGTGGAAAAAGACGACTTCGTTCACTTTAGGTACACCTTGTAGCTGTAACATTTCAATTTCATTTTGATAAGGCCATGATTTACAATTCAAAATTTTGCTCTACTTAATATCGGAACTTTTTTCCGCGCAACCTTCCTGTCCCCAAATCGTCGCTCGCACAGGCAAAATTATCGTCTTGGTAGGCATGTTTAGTTCAGACTCAAAAAAATGAATACTCATTTTAACCTTACTTGTTTTTAGACTACATAGTTGACGACAACAGTGTCCAGAGTTAACTATTTCTCTAGCTAACCGTTGAACTTTCCTCGGAGGAAATATGAACTCTAGAAAACCAGATTATCCAATTGATCCGCAGTTTATTGATCGCTGGTCACCACGTGCTTTTTCGACTGAAGAAATTTCAGACGAAACTTTGATGACCGGTTTTGAAGCAGCTCGCTGGGCGCCTTCAGCCAGCAATAGCCAGCCTTGGAGATTTTTGTACGCACGTCGTGGTTCACCTGCGTGGGAACTATTTAATAGTTTTATGGTTGAAGCGAATCGCGTATGGGCCTCTAAAGCGGCTGCTTTAGTCGTTATTTTATCTAAAAAAGATTTTAAATCAGGAGATAAAGTTTCCTTTTCGGACACGCATTCATTTGATACTGGGTCTGCGTGGATTAGTTTTGCTCTAGAAATGAAAAAGTTAGGCTGGTTTACTCACGGAATGGCGGGGATTTCTCATGCTAAAATTAAATCAGAGTTTCAATTACCAGATAACTTCACTATCGAAGCTATGGTGGCTATAGGTAAACTAGGTGACAAAAAATCGTTGCCTGAACATTTGCAAACTCGCGAAGAACCAAATGCGCGCCATCCTGTAAAAAGTTTCGTAAGTGATGGCAAATTTCCAAGCGAATGGCTTAAAACCGAGTAGGCATTTCGGCGCATTAATTGCTAAGCCTTGAACAGGTATTTCTTGAGTGAAATAAGGGGTATTTATGTTCAAGGTTTTGAAATTTATTCCAGCGATAGTTTTGGTGTTTGCGCAAATTGGCTGCAACAAGTCTGGTAAATCATCAGCAGCGCCTGTGATTAGTGCGCCTATAAATTCCACTGCTTTAAATATTAAAAATGAATGTTCGACCATTCGTCAAAATTTGGAATCTAATCATTATTCTATTCAAAAAGGGGTATTCTTAACTCCGCTAATGAGAGCCTCATACTCGGGCAACGTCAAACGCATTCATGCCGTGCTTGCTCGTGGCGAGCGCATTGATATGAAAGATCGTTATGGGCGAACGGCCTTGCAGTACGCAGTTTTAGGTGGGCACTATGACGCGTTTGAAGTTTTGTTTCGTGCGGGTGCAAATATTCACGTACAAAATTCTTTTAAGGCATCAACGGTACATTTGGCGGCTGCTTGGAATCGTACCCAAATGGTAAAATTAATGGTAACTGCGGGACGTTTAGATATTAATGCTACAAGTAAGTTTAACGGGTACACGATGCTCCATTCTGCCGCCATTAACTGTAATTTGGATCTAGTTCAATTTCTAGTTCAGCACGGTGCTGATGTTAACAAAAAGAGTACGTCGGAAAAGACGGCTTTAAAAGAAGCAATAGCTGCTAATGCCGCTGAATCGATAGATCTACTTTTGCAATTTGGTGCAGATCCCAGTATTTAGCTTGCAATAGATTCAGATCTTAATAAGCTCAGCGATATGATTTTTTTTAAAACATTCGGATTATCAGTAGTTGCTTTTACAGTTTTAGATTTTCTTTGGTTTAAATTTGTTGTTAAGGATTTCAATCTAAAAGAATTAGCAGAGATTGGACGTATAAAGAATGGCGAGTTTGATATTTTATTTGGTCCTGCAATTGTTACCTATCTATTGATGGCACTCGCAATGGCGATGTTTGTGGTTCCTACCTTTATGGAATCGGACCCATGGTGGAAAACATTTTTATTCGGTGCTGCTCTCGGCCTAATTATTTATGGAATTTTTGACCTTACTAATTTAGCGATCTTAAAAAACTACCCGATTAAATTTATGATGGTGGACATGGCCTGGGGAACTTTCGTTTTCGGCTTGGTCAGCTGTATTTCCCGTTTGGCTATCAAACTATAACAAACTCCCAATACTTATCCTATTGAGAGTTTGTGGTGGATGTAGTTAGCGGGGATCAGTATCAATTCTAAGTGCCGAGCGTCCTTCGATTTCTTTTTTGCTGTTAATTCGTTGAAGCATTTCATTTCCAGTGACTTGGCCAAGTGTGCGTAAAGCTCCGTCGTGTGCGAATAGTGCGGCTGGGTTATTTGTTGGCGCCAATGCTTCACTAACTTTGAAACCCATTCTCCATAAACCTACGAAGCTAGGGAATTCTACATCTGAATTTGCATTTACGGCTAATGAACCAACACTGGTATCAAAACCAGCCGATACGAATTCTTCATTAACAGAGTCACCAAAACACGACAGGTTGTACATTAGACGAAGTTTCTTTTTCATTTTAGCAACTAGGTCTCTTTGTGCCGGAGTATCTGCACGCAATAGACGTGTCATCAAATCAGATATTCTAACTCCCCCTTCAAAGAAATAAAGTCTATTTGTGTTGCCGTGAAGAGATAGGACGACGTCAACTGCTTTTACTCGTTCATCAAGAGCCAGCGTTCTAAGAGCGTTGACAAAGTTGTTGCTTGTTGCTGAGCGATCGAATTGTCCGATAACTCGGCTGTATTCGCTGGCCAAGATGCCATCAGGAATAGCGCGAGTTAAACTTTCCAGTGTGCGGTAGAGATCTCTTAGATCACGTGGCCCGTGCTGGTCTAGTTCGGAAACTACTACCAAAACGCGTTCATTTTTGGTGATTTCGGCATTCGCTTGGAAGCTTAGAGCCATCGCGATTACGACCGCAGTAAATTTAAGTAAGTTTTTCATATCTTTCTCCTTTTAAGAGGCGATTAATTCGCCGTTGTTTATGTACTTAATTTACGGCGTGTTATTTCATTTTTAAATTAACGTTACTAAACAAAATATGGTATGTTTTGATATAATAAGAAATATAGGTTAAATGTCTGAAATTATTAATAAAAATATAAAATTGAAAAAACTCTTCAATTCTGGAGATTACAAGAAAAGTGCCTTAATGGCAGAGGCTGAACTGGATGAGTCTAACTATTCGGTCATCTCGGTCCTTATTGGTAGCTATGTATTTATAGGTGAAACCAAAAAAGCGAACGGTCTATTTAAGAAATTCAAGAAACACTTCGCCTTGGAAGATCATGCACTTTCAATTTTTTACCTCGCTATCGGCTTCACGCGCAGCGGGGACATTCAGCAAGCGAAAAGCCTAATACTAGAGTGTTTTTCCTTGTATAGAAAGACTCCGAAGAATTCATTTATACGATTTAGTTTTTTTCAATCCCTTGGGTTTCTAAGTTATTTTAGATCTAGGTTTCGTAAATCATTGCGATATGCCAAGGCAGCTAAAGAATCTGCCTACGAAACCCATGAAGAAAGTCTAATTATTTTAGCAGATGATTTGGTAGCAAATAGCCAAATTATTTCCGGTGAGATTTATTCAGGTATTGAAGGGCTTCGTGAATGTTATGTTAGATCTCTTAAAGTTAGAAATATGAATCTAGCGAAATCTATTCGCGTGAGTATCATTTCATTTGAATCTCAATACGGATTGCTGAGTAACCCAATCCTGACATTGAAAGGGCATCTAAAAAAAATCCATCCTCAAAATACTTATTCTCGGAATTTGATTTGGCTGGCGCTAATGAATCAATTCTTAAATCAAGGTCGCTTGAGAGACTTTGAAATTCATTACCCTTTAGCGCAGAAAGAAATTTTTAAAATTCAACAGCCCCGACATCAAATCTTACTTAGATTTAAATGGGCACACTGGGAATTTCTAAGGTTTAATTACGAAGCAGCTTTGCTTGAGCTTGCAAAAATTGAAGAGGCTTTATCGACAAAAAATGACATTCTTCTGTTGTCACAAATCTATGGTCTTCGCTATAAAATTTTGAAAGATAGAAATCCTGAACGAGCGGCTCAGATTTTTGAGCTTTTAAAGTTTTGGCACAAAGTTAGCGGCAGCAATCAATCCTTGAGTCATCTGTCGCGAATCCGCAGTGATCATACAGCATCGCAATCACAAGATCAGATTGGAAATATGATTAATGAATACTACCAGTTAGGTAGTTCAGGTTCAGTTAAGCAGCTTATTTCTAGAAAACGTTGGATTCATTTTCATGATCAATTAGATCACACCCTAATTAGGGCCCACGGATATAAGAAAGTATTGGTTTTAGGGTTTGAGGGGAATAAGGGGTTGTTTCTAACAGACGGAAATTGGTCATTTGTTCCCGAGCCTACGATTTTGGAAAAGAAGCTATTAAATCAACTCAGTACAGAACCCTTGTCTAAGGAACAGTTGGTAAACCTAATTTGGGGTTATTCATACAGCCCATTAGCTCATGATCCAATGCTTATGACACTAATACAACGAGCTCGAAAATATTTAGATAACCTGGGCTTGAAAATCAACGTAAGCGAAGGAGTATACCAATTAAGTCAACCACTGCTTTTGAGTGAGCTCACGGAAAAACTAGCTTTGAAAGTTACTCAAACAGGGGTGCAGAGAGCTGCTGCTTCAGATATGTCTTTGAGCTATCGTCAGTTTCAAATTTTGGAAACTATTTCAATGTCTACTGCGCCTATTTCTATCGGAGCCCTTTTAAAAATAGTAAAGGTGTCCCGGATGACATTGTTTAGAGATTTACGTGAATTGCATTTACAAAAAAAGGTTACCAGTTTAGGAAAAGGTAGAGGAGTCGGTTATGTCTTATATCGCTAAAGTTATCGTATTGGTATTAACTCTAAACACGCTTGCAGATGCTGAAGAATTAATTCTTTCAGGTGTTTATGTGGTTCCAACGAGTGAAAAAAATTTAACTCAGGCAGCTCAATTCAAAGTAACTAATTACAAAATTATCGAGCCCAATTCCGCAGATCCAGTTATTCAGTTTACATTGCCTATTGAGCTTACGGGTGTGGTTAATACTTTGGAGTTTCACCGCGCGCAAATCATAGACCCAGTGGAAAAGACGGCACTTTATATATCCTCATCAGGTTCGGCTCTTTGCTATGGTCCGTGGGTGAGTTTAAAATGTTTCTTCAAATTTAAAGATCTTCAAATTGAAGAAGTTAAAGTTAAACAAGTTCTAAGTGATCTATTCAAGGGTCAGCAGTTTTCGCAAAAGCTTATACTTGCTCAGGCCTTTATGGGTGAGCCTGTTGGAATTTTGCAAATTGCAAAAAAGCCAATTCGTCCTTAGTTAATTTTTTTCGTTTTAAGAATAATTAGACCAACCGCTGAGGAAAAGAAAATGACTGCGGCGGTTGGTAGCGTACCCTTAATGTCAAACAATCCAATACTTCCTGAAATAACAGCCCCAATTCCTAGTTGAAGGAAACCCAAAAGGGCTGAAGCTGATCCCGCATTTTTTGTAAATGGCGATAATGCTAACGATACCGCATTCGGATACGAAATACCCGCACATGATAGCAGAACAAATAGAAATGCAATTGTTGGAATTAAGCCGTAAAGGTTTTGCCAGACTCCCAAAAAGAAAACGGCACCAAACAGAACCTGAACGGTTAGTGATGCAGCCAAAATCTTCCGACTCGAGAGTTTCTTCATTAGCAGTAAGTTCAGTTGACCGCCACCGATCATTCCTACAGCGAGAAAGGCAAAGATAGCGCTATAGATATGAGCGCTGACTTTAAAACCTTCCATAAATATCGCGGGTGAACCTGCAACATACACAAATAGGCCAGCGAATGAAAATGATCCCGCCAACGTATGTACGTGAAACATCGGGATTTTAAAAATTTCCACGAAATTTTTAAAAATAGACTTTGGATGAAGCACCACGCTGTGGTCACCGGTATGCCCTTCCGGCAAAAAGAAAAATACACAGCTCAGTAGGGCTGCGCCCATAATGGCAAGAGCAACAAACTCGGCCTGCCATCCCCAAGACTCTGAGATGAAACTTCCAATAGTTGGTGCTAGTAGAGGTGAGGTACTCAGTACAAGCATTAACAGTGAAAAAACTTTAGCTCCTTCTTTTTGAGGGAAGAAGTCTTTTACCATGGCCGTCGCGGCAACACCGGCGACGCAGCCACCAAGGGCTTGAAATACGCGATACAGCATCAGTTGTTCGACAGTGACTGAAGTCATACATGCAAATGAAGCAATGATATAAAGAACTAGGCCAGCGTACAATGGGGGCTTGCGACCGAAGCGATCTAAAAGTGGACCGTATATTAATTGTCCGAACGAATAGCCAAAGAAATAGGTCGAAACAGAAAATGCAACCCGAGCTAATGAGGTATTCAAAGCTTCTGCAATTTGCGGAAATGCAGGCAGGTAGAGATCGATTGAAAAAGGTGTGAGCGCATTCAGTGAGCCAAGCATCAAGATCAAAAAGAAGTTTTGCGATTTAGTGCGGGAGTGGAGGTGATTCATAGCAATTGACAATAAGTCAGCATCATATAGCCGTCAATCGCTGGGATTTATTGACGGGCCAAAATTTAAATCAAAGTACGAACATGATTTTATCGGCGTACCGTTTTTAAAATTTTCGGTAAGTAGTCTATCAAATCTGTTGGTCTAAGACTTAGACTATCGTTTCCGGCTTTCAAAAAACGTCTTGATGCCAATCCATGGATATAGGCTCCAATTGCTGCGGCCGTTGGTGCGAGAACTTGTTGAGCTAGTAAAGCACCAATAATTCCAGATAGCACATCGCCGGTTCCAGCTTTGGCTAGAGCAGGGGTACCTGCTTTGGAAGTAAAAATATTATTTCCGTCTGTAATGTAAGTGATAGGGCCTTTTAATAAAATCACGCAGCCATATTTTTTCTGAGCCTGTGTTAAGAAGACCTTGGGATTTTTTCTAATTTTTTCGGAAGGAATGTCCAAGAGTCGTGAAAGTTCGCCTTCGTGTGGAGTTAAAACCCAATTTTGAGGAAGTCTAACGTTCTTCATTTTGGCGAGTAAATTCAAACCATCAGCGTCTAGGACCACCGAGGAAGCTTTGTTTTTAATGAGCAGTTTTAAAAGGCTTAAAGATTTAGGGGACTGTCCGATGCCAGGGCCAAACACGTGGGCCGCTACGTTTAGAGAATTTAATTTTTTTGCATCTTGTTTTACAAATAGGATATCAGGATGTGTAAGAAGATCTTTTGAGGACCAGTCCATCATTAAATAAGTGTAACCCGCGCCTGTACGTGTTCCCGCTAATGCACTTAAAATACCAGCGCCATACATGCCCTTCGAGCCGGCGATAACTAGTAATTTGCCCCCATGAGTTTTGTTCATTCTTCGAGAACGAACAGGCAAATACTTTTTAACGAAACTTTTTGTAACTGGAACGGTTTTCACTAAATTAATTCTGGACCAGCAAAATCATTTTGTCCAGAAAAGGGATGCTGAAGGCAAATTTGGAGTTCGTGTTAAATTCTGTACGTATCTAACTAGCGCTCTATGGCATTGAATATGCAAATATTCTTAGCAAGAGATTTAATGGGAGGCTGTCTTGAAACCAGACTACCACACGTTTTTTGATGCTTATGTTGATTCATATAATCAGGCTTTAACCGGTAAGCTTGATATAGATTTGATTCGAAGTTTCTTTGCCGACACGTTTCTGGCTGCGGGTCCGCTAACAGTCTCGACCAAAAAAAACGGTTTCTTTTTCTCGATTCTTTTGAAGAAGGGTTACACGTTCTATAGAAAGATTGGAACCAAGCAGTTGAGAGTAAAAAAGCTCGCGGTGACAGCAATTGATTACTTTCATGACATGGTTAAAGTTCAATACAATGCCGACTATATAAAAAAAACTGGAGAGACCGTCTCTATGGATTTCGAGATTACCTATTTTGTTCGACATCCAGAGGACGTGCCTAAAATATTCGGTTTTGTGGCAGGTGATGAAATGGAGATGTATAAAGAAGCCGGCCTTATCTAAAGACGCGACTGTGCTTGAATGGTTTGAAAAAATCGTTTTAAAGAATCATAAAGAGAATCAAAAACCTTAGGATCATCTAGGCCTTTCAGCATTCCGTATATTCCTTCATGAGTCATCACGATAAAGTTAGCCACATGCCGAGTATTAACGTCGGATTTCAAAATGCCAGATTTTTTAGCGCGTTTAAGAACAGTATCTGTTTCGTCGATCCACAAATTAAGGGCAATTTGTAGTCGCTCTCTAAATCCGGCATCGATAGGCGACATTTCTTGAACCAAGTTATTTAAAGGACAGCCTAGTCGTAAATGCTCGGGTGTTGATTTTCCAATCAGATTTTTCATTTGCTTCAAGATTCCATCTAGAGGATTTTCATATGAAGCGAGTGGCGTAATCCAGCGATCGATAATCATGGGCTTAATAACATCGTCAACTAATGCATACCCAAGATCCAATTTTGTTGGAAAGTGATGATAGAATGCCCCTTTAGTCAGAGACGTTTTCTTTACGATGTCATCTACACTTACGCCTTGAAAGCCATGACTAAATACTTCTATGAAGGCAACTTCCAGTATTTCTTTTCTAGTTTTGTCTAGGTCTCGACCTTTACGCATGAGTTTAGTCTAGCAACAGGAAGCTGATTTGACAACATACTATTCAGTATGTTGTCATTGTCCAATCCGGAGGAGATTCGATGTTAAAGAAGATAGGTTTACTGATACTTACATTAGTTTTGGTTTTCATTGGTTATGTATCTACACGCGAAGGAAAGTTTTATTACGAACGAAACGGGTTGATCGAGGCCTCGCCCGAAAGAATCTTTCCGCATATAAGTAATTTTAAATTGGGTCACGAGTGGTCGCCATATGAAAAAATGGATCCTAACATGAAAAAAACGTTTACTGGGAGCGACGGTGAAGTTGGCTCGGTAATGGAATTTGAAGGAAATATGGATTCTGGGTCAGGTAAGTTAGAAATTTTGAAGATCGTACCAAACGAAATGGTCGAAATCAGATTGACGATGTTAAAACCATTCTATGGAGTAAACTTAGTTACGTACAAACTTACTCCAGAAGAAAAGGGTACTCGTTTTTCTTGGTCAATGTCAGGTGATGGTGGATTCATGGGAAAGCTGATGACGGTGCTTATCGATTGTGAAGCCATGGTCGGCGGTCAGTTCAATCAAGGGATTACAAGCTTAAAAGCACTAGTTGAAAACAAACAATAGCAGACAATGCGGACCCGTCACTGATATGCGTGTCCAGCGATGCAGGAAATAAGTTCTTTTGGGTTAATAGGTTTTGTTAAATGGTCAGTGTAGCCGACGGATAAGCATTTTTTACGAACTTCACTCATGGCATGTGCGGTCAATGCGATTATGGGTTTTTTGTATCCATGTGCTCTGAGTTTTTGAGTTGCGGCATAGCCATCCATTAACGGCATTTGTACGTCCATTAAGACTAGGTCATAGTCTCCGTTGATAGCCTTCTCAAAGCCATCCAAGCCATTTTCGGCCGATTCTAGTAAGGCCCCAGCCTTTGTTAAAAAGTGCCAAATTAAAAGTTGATTATCCGGAGCATCGTCGACCACTAAAACTTTAATATTTTTTAAGAGTAGGCCACCATCAGTGAGAGCACTGATGGTGAACTCCTTCTTTTTCTCTGCCACCTCGCAAGGCACTTCTCGTCTCTCGGGGCAATCATCAAATGTAAAGATGAACGTACTTCCCAAATTAGGAATGGATGATTTGACAATCACGTTTCCTCCGAGCGCTTTAGCGAGTTTTCTGGAAAGAGCCAGGCCTAAACCTGTGCCGCCAAAGCGGCGGGTAGTGGATGTATCGCCTTGAACGAACATTTCAAAAAGCTTTTCCTCTGCACCTAGAGGTATGCCCATACCAGTGTCGGTAACTTCAAATGCTATCAAGTTTCTTCCAGACGGATGCTTTAATGTCATGCTCTTTACTGTGACCGATCCATTTTCGGTAAATTTGATGGCGTTGCTTACTAAGTTCGTAAGTACCTGACGAACACGCACCGGGTCTGAAGAAACTTCCTCTGGAGTGGACTTATCTGGAGCAAACGTTAAATTTAGATTTTTTTCTTTAGCTTTAACCTGGAATAGTGAAACTATGTCTTCGGCAATTTGTTTAGGTTTGGTTGTCAAATATTCAAGACGTAGATGTCCAGCTTCAACTTTTGATAAATCTAAAATATCGTTGATAATAAACGAAAGTTGCTGGCCATTTTTTATGAGAACATCAACGCAGCTTTTACGCTCTTCCGGAGTTAGATTTTCTTCACGTAATAGGTCTGCGAAACCAATCATTGCGCTTAGAGGCGTTCTAATTTCGTGAGACATGTTCGCTAAAAACGCAGATTTAAGCTCATTAGCGCGTTCGGCTTCTTCTTTAGCGCGGCGATATTTAGCGACGGCAACTATTTTTTCCGTCACATCTGTAATGATTGAAACAAGTCCAACGATTTTACCCTCAGCATTTGTGTAAGGTTGGCAAACGAAATCGACAAAAAGTTTTTTAATCAACCCATCTGGTCGATAGATTTCCATCGGAAATTCTTTCCCATTAAATGACTTTCCCTTAAGATAAGCTTCGTCGAGGAATGGTTTAAACCCTTGTGATAACACCTCAGGTAAGGCATCAAAAACTGACTTGCCAATTAGGTCTGATTCTTGAGCACACACCATATCTACGTAGTACGGGTTGGCTAGTCTAAAAATATGATCCGATCCTTCTAAGACACAAATAGCGACAGGCGCTTCCATGAAGAAAGCGTATGACTGGGCGGGATCCATTTTTAAGATATTATTTCCATATCTATTAGTAGAATTTGGAAATTCGGATTGAGTCGCCATACATCCTTTTTTTGAAAAACAAATTAAAGTAAAATGGTTTTGTCCCACGATTAAAATCGGTTGGCAATATCGAAGTAAAAACAATTTTTTTTGAAGGCAAAAATGGACTTTGGCGATTAAACTAAAGTGATTTAGTTTTGATATCAAATTAATTTATTGGCAAACCACCCGTTTCTGCAATGATAGCACCCGTAATGTAACTTGAGTCAGCTTCAGAGGCTAAAAATACGTAAGCTGGTGCAATCTCTTCTGGTTGTGCAGGTCGTTTGATCGGTTGTTTTTTGCCGAATTGTTTAACTTTTGATATCTTGGTTCCTTCATCAGAAACATTCAGTGGCGTCCAAACTGGTCCCGGTGCCACCGCATTCACACGTATTTTTTTTTCAATCAGCATCTGCGCTAACGATTTAGTAAATGTATTGATTGCGCCTTTTGTTGCTGAATAATCTGGCAGCTCCTTCGGTCCCTGCATAGCGGTTTCAGAACTGGTTGCGATAATTGATGAACCGGGTTGCATATGTTTAAGAGCTTCTTTGGCTAAATAGAAATAAGCATAGATATTTGTTTTAAATGTTCGATCCCACTCCTTACTGCTAATTTCATCTAAAGATTCTTTTCGCATTTGATGAGCGGCATTGCTGACTAAGATATCGATTCCACCAAGAGAGGCGACGGTTCTTTGGATTGCTTTTTTACAAAAGCTTTCTTTGGTTAAATCTCCTTTAATCAAAATACATGTTCGGCCGATCTCCTCAATATGCTTTTGAGTTTCTTTTGCATCTTTAATTTCTTGAGGCAAATACGTGATAGCTATGTCGGCGCCTTCGCGCGCATATAAGATGGCGACGGCACGTCCGATGCCGCTGTCGCCACCCGTAATTAAAGCCCGTTTCCCAAAAAGTTTTCCAGCTGGGCGGTAGTCAGGAGCGGTAAATTGGGGACGAGGATAAATTCGCCATTCTAGTCCTGGGGATTTTTGCTTTTGTCCCGGGAATGGTGGTTTAGGCTTTCGTGTTGCTGGGGCATTTTTTTGCATGTGTCCTCCTATGGCTGATGAGGAAGCATATCTTATACCAAGGTGAAAAATGCCCCTTGAGGAACTGTTTAAAACCAACGTTTGTGTTCTATAATCAAACAACGATCGGAAACTACTTTAATCCCTGCTTTTTCTGCTTTTAATTCAGCGTCAGGGTGCGAAATTCCGAGTTGTAGCCATAGTACGTCAACTCCTCCCGTGGAAATTGCTTCGTCAACAACTTCGGGAATACGATCGGAGCTGCGAAAAACATCGATAAACTTTCTATACTCGGCGGGTATATCGCTCAATTGATTGTATATTTTAAAATCGCCTACAGAATGATTTTTCGGATATGTGCCCACTATATTCCACCCGTGATTTCTCATATATAAAGGAACATAGTGGCTAGGTTTGTTGGGGTCGGGACTGAGCCCATACACAGAAAATTTTTTGTAATCCGAAAGTAACTTTTTAATTTCATTATCTTTAACGTTCATACAGACCTCTTAACATCTATTCACGATGGGTTTCTATACCTGAATTTGTTTCCAGTTTCCTTTTTTGAAATAGTACCATGCTAGTATAGCAAGTAGAATTTCTGATGCGGGTATTGCAATAACAGCACCAGTGGCACTCAACCCCGAGTATTTGGCAAGGACATAAGCAAGCGGAGTCTGAAACACCCAAAAGCATAATAGATTCAAACGTGTTGGTGTTTTGGTATCACCAGCACCGTTCAGAGCTTGATTCATAACCATGGCAACCCCATAAAAAATAAAACCCGATCCTAAGATTCTCAAAGTTTGAACTCCGTGGGCCGCAACCTCTGGGTCATTCGTGTAGATGCCGATTAAGGGTTCCGCTAGGAACACAAAAAATAAAGTTACGAAGATCATCAACACCAAACAATACTTCGCTGTGGTGTAGACACTTTGCTCGGCACGGTCAAATTGCTTAGCGCCGATATTCTGTCCTACGAGTGTAGCCGCTGCATTGCTAAGTCCCCACGCGGGTAATATAAAGAAGGCAAAATTTCTGAATGCTATTTGGTACCCAGCAGACGCCGCTGTGCCGCCGGTTTCTGCGACAAGGCGAGTAAGTAAGATCCAACTACCACTACCAATTAAAAATTGTAAAGAGGCAGGCCATGAAATTGTGAATAGCGACTTCATAATTTGATTGTCCCACTTGAAATGAGATATCTTAAAGTGAAGCATACCGTTGCCTTTTATAAGATGATAACATTGATAGCCAACACCTGCACTACGACCAATAACGGTTGCGATGGCTGCTCCTTTAAGGCCCCAAAAGGAAATAAGAACGGGGCAAAGAATAATGTTGGCGCCACTCGCGATCCATAGACTACGCATGGCCATTGCCGCATTTCCCGCGCCTCTAAAGATTCCATTGATAAGAAATAGAAGCAAAATGACAGTGTTTCCGCCAATAAGTATTTCCGCAAAAATAGCTCCTTCTTCAATCACTTCTTGGCTTGCCCCCATTAGGCGCAGAATATCCGCCGA
>DDTZ01000173.1 GCA_002344565.1 Bdellovibrionaceae bacterium UBA2351
GCTCGTGTTAAGGGGAGCAGGTCACTCCCTCAGAAGGACTTTTTCCTAAACCGTCCTTGAGCATGTATACCCGACGAATTTTTTCACCCAATGAATAGTTAGACGATAGAACTAAGTTTCTTAAAATATAAGAACTAACTTGAAACCCAAATATCACGATACTAATAAAAATAGGCTTAGCGTCAATCAATCCAAAAACCTGAAGCAAGGACAGCACTAGCACAAATAGGGAGCAATAGATCGCATAATTCAAATTAAGCTTACTACGCTCAAAGGCCACATACATTTGCTCAGTTAATTTCACAACTACGCTCCGGGAAATGGCTTACCAAATACCATTCCGAAATATCTGACCGCCGACTGATAGTCACCTCGATAGAAGCTTTGCCTTGCCAAAGTAAAAATAGCCATATTTCTCTTAATTGTTTCGATCTGATAGTCTTCGATTCGGATTGGAATCGGTTGACCAATTCCCGATGGGGTATTTAAAGATTTACCATTCCATTGGACTATATTCTCAAAAAAATTATGAATACCATCAGGAATATTCGAGAAATCATTTGTGCTGTGATAAACAGAAGTTTCAACTGCAAATGACTCAAGGACATCCCCTATATTTCTGTTCCAAGATTTCATCATCTTCGTGAGCGGCTTTATTTCCCCTTTTCGAGCTTTATTAGCATTAGTCAACACTTCGGCATCTTTTAGAGGATCTGTATGTATCCAGTTTCCACCGTGAGTCCGAGACGGTATAAGAAAACCACCACCCTTAGCATTAAATGCAGGCGAAATTTCCTTTTTCATCCCTACCCAATTGACAGAGACTGCAGGCCTATCAACCTTTACCGATGTTCCTTGATAGCCCTCCAAGGACATTCTTAAATCGTTTAGAGCTTTCGTCCCTCCATCATTGACATACCAATATTTTTCCAAATTTTTTTGGGTATTCTCCAATATCAGCAGCGAATCCACATCCACGAACTCTTTTTCGTGATAAAAAAGTAGCGCAGTATCTGGTAATGGCTTGATTTGAGTATCGCGGGCATATGAGCCGTGTAAAACAATTCTTTCAATATCGAAATTTGAATTCGATAGGATTCTTTTACGAACCCCTTCCTGTCGTTCGGAAACAGTAGTTACTTGCCTATCTGAAGGTTCGATTGAACTTTTAAACTTAGAAATTGCTTCGTCTAATGTATTTTTCTGACTTTGTCCAAATAACCCAAAATAAAGATCTGATTCCGACAATTACCCCTCCGTATCGAGACAAAATCTGATTTCTTCTACTAGCGCTGTCAATGTCATTAACCAGATTTTGTTCAGAACTATCGATCAGACCACTCTATTGTGGATTAAATGCAGTTTAACCAGTTCGGAATGATTGCTTTGAAGGTGGTAGACGCGTTGAACCCAAAAAGCAAAACCAACAAGCTCAAAGGGATCTTGGCCCAAGACGAAAATAATTGATTAAACTTTCGCTTTGATAAGCCTTGAAAGCCCCCACCACGCAACCGGAGAAAGGACAAACACGGAAGCCATTCCTGGGAAATAAGAAAATGGTTCCCCAACGATAAAAGGAAAAACAAAGATATGTGCGAGTTCAGTTAGCCCCATTGAAGTAAAGAAGGTCCAAACCAAATAACGACCAAACTCACTGTCTCGCTTCAATAGATATGGAATGGATAACCAGCTACCTACTGAAGTAACAACCATTAGCATGACTGGCACCGATAAGATCTCCGGAGTCGACACATCGGTAATTTCAGAAAGTCGTTCAAAAAATCCCGAAACCTTTTCTTCCACTCTATGAATTACAAAAGCGATAAAAGTAAAAATGAACGGCCATTTTAGATCATCGTAGCTAGCTTTTGATTTGAAACCTAGCCAAAGGAAAAAACCTCCGACAAAACCGGCAGAGATTATCACCATAGTCCAAAACCCCAAAGACAAGAAACTCGAAATCAGTACTAGGGCGGTTAAAATCGCAGCGGCAGAAATACAAGATCTGCTTTTGTTTTTGCCCAAAAATACTTCTTTAATCCCTTCCATCTATTCAGTCCCTCGCAAAATCTTTTGAAGATCATCTGGAATTTGCATTGGTTCAAAAATTCCTACGTCTGCTCCTCCAGTATTTCCTTTTGGTGCTAATTTTAAAATCGATCCAGGGACCGCCAATATTATTCTTGGGATTTGGCCAAAGAACTCTCTCACCAATTTGTGCCGAATACTATATTCTATCATTAAGACGTGAACATGAAGATGCTTGAAAGCGAAGAACTGACCTAAAATATGAGCCCTCTCTAAATGATTCCATTCGTCGCTTGCGAATCCATTAATTTTGCTCTGGTTAGCCAGATCAATTTCTTTCTCAAATGCAGAATCAATAGAATTCGCTCCACTCACCGTTTACCTCAAATTATTTTTTTAGTTCCTCGTCGATTGCTTTCTTAATCGGGCCATAGCCAATCTCGTTCAGTATTTTTCCATTTACAAAAAAAGTAGGCGTTCTTCTGGCGCCGACAGCTTCCCCGTCAGCCTGATCTTGTTCAACTTTCCAACCATGTTTAGCCATTAATTGCTGAGTATCTAATTTTGACAGATCAACGCCAGCTTCTGAAAGAATCTTTGGCAGTAATTCAGGTCTAGGACGTCCATGATCGGCCCATTCTGGTTGTTTTTCAAAAACTGCATCTAAAGCCGAGTCAAACTTATCTTGCGCACGAGCCTCTTCCAGCATGACCGCTGCAACCTTTGAGTTCCCGTGCAATGGCATATACCGAAGCACAAGCTTTACCTTGCCTTCATATTCAAACATCAAATTTTTAATTATGGGATGCATCGCCCGACAAGCTTCGCATTCTGGATCTAGAAACTCTACGATGGTCACTTTGGCTGAGGCCGCGCCTTTTACCAGATTATGAGACTTTATCAGAGTTTCCGAATTGACCTCTGGTACTGAAGATACAGCCTCCGGTGCTCGACCAAACGGCCAAAAGGTATAACCTAGAAATAGAATGGCCACCACAATCACCGATACAATTAAAAAGGATCTATTATTTTTCATTTGTTCTCCATGCGCTTTTTTTTGCTAAAACTCCGAATGACGTTAGAAGTATAAAACCAATTAACGACATAAGTGGGATTGTCAGAAAGCCAAATATTTCGATTTGTTTACTGGTACACGAAACTCCCTGACTACATGGGGTGATACTATCAGGGATGATTCCATAGTATAAAAGATTATGGTAGGCCGCAATTAACAATCCAATCGTGGATAGCGGCAACGCTGTCCTATAAAAGCTACTCTCGTTGTTCCACAGTGCACTTCCTAAAATTACTACCAGTGGATACATACAAATACGCTGATACCAGCATAGAGTGCATGGTGGGTATTTTAGCACTTCACCAAAATATAAACTTCCAACGGTTGCAATCAGTGAAACGAGAAACGAAAGCTGTAGATAATTAAATTTCATCACCCAAAGTTCCGACTTAATGATGATCGTGGCTATGATCGGTTTCTGTTCTTGGAATTACCTTAAATTGAACCGAATGCTCTTTACCATCTATTTTGAACTTAACTAATAGCGTATCCCCATCAGCAATCTTTTTAATTGGATCAAACAACATCAAATGCTTGCCACCCGGCTTAAGCTCAAGTTTTGATTCTGGAGCGATCGTGTACTCATCCACTTTTTTCATAGACATTTTACCAGCATCTTCAATTGTTTCGTGGGTCTCAAACGCTTTAAAGCCTTCAACACTAGACAAAACAATTTTGCGTGGAGATTTTGATTTGTTTTCGATTTCCACATACCCCGCAGTCACACTGGACCCTTTCAGCGGAGTAAATATTCTGGCATCCATAAATTTGACATCTTCAGCAGCGAAGCCGCCGAGAGATAAAAGAAATAAGCCAGTAAATAGACTTCTTACAAGTGCAGAACGATGTTTCATATATGCTCCTTAATTTTTTGCAAGATTACATCGGAATCACGAAGGCTGTCGATCGTATCGATGACAACTCCCTTTTTATTTAAAATGAAAACTCTATCAGTATGTATGATCGAGTAACCTAAATATGATTTAGGATTCTTTTCTACCATATAGCTTGCCGGAAAAAGCTTAATGGTATCGTCTATTTGTTTTTTAGATCCACTCAAACCCAAAAACTCCGGGAAGAAGTTAGTCGCGTAATCAGCAACGTTGCCTGGATCATCATTCTCGTGGTCAACGCTTACAAATAGAAACCTAATCTTTTTTAGATCTTCTGAACTCATTTTACTGAATGCTGTTCCCACATAGCTCAATGACATTGGACAAACATCAGGGCACTTTGCGTAGCCGAAATAAATTAAATTAAGTTTTTTTGCATCCTCATTGAAAGTCCATTGGCTACCCCTGAGTGTTAGTGAAAAGTTGCCTCCCATTGTAGGCCCTTTTAATTCTTTCCAAATCAGGTAACCAAGTGTGCCCGCGCAAACTAGTAATACTAAACCGATCAATTGAAATATTCTCTTAAGTTTCACAGCGTTCCTAACAATAACATGTAATCATTTATAATTAAATTCATGAGAATCACTTTTTAGGTCGACTATTAGTTTGGTAGGAATCGGGCGTTACACTTAAGGGCACTTCAACATTTGGGTTGGAATCTGCGCTTCGATCTTGAGTGTCAAAATGTGGGGCGATTTTTCTCGAAGGAGCCTTATCACTTTTTATCAAGGATTTCGGAACTTTCCTACTTTTAACTTTCTTCTTAGTTACCTTCTTTTTTTTGGAAGCCATTTCTTACTCCTTATGATTTTATTTCTCTACGTTCAATAGTCTCAATGAATTTGCTATAACTAAAAGTGTGGCTCCCATATCCGCCGCCACTGCCAGCCAAAGGCTCGAGTATCCTAATGCTCCTAGGACGATGAAAATAGCTTTGGTGACCAATGCAAACGTAATATTGAACCTAATTATATTCAAAGCCTTTCGACCCTTCTTAATTGCTTTTGCCATTTGACTCAAATCGTCTGTCATTAGTGCGACGTCGGCTGTTTCAATTGCCGCGTCGGTACCAGCCGCGCCCATGGCTATTCCGATTGTCGCTTGAGCAAGAGCTGGTGCATCGTTAATTCCGTCCCCGACCATTCCAACAAATTCATGTCGCTCGATTAACTTTTTGATTTCTTCCACTTTATTCTCAGGAAGCATGTCACCTTTTGCAGAATCGATTCCAACGCGTTTTGCAATTGCTGTTGCAGTTAATTGATTATCTCCACTTAGCATTGATATTTCTAAAACTCCTTCTTTGTGGAGATCTTTAATTGCCTGGTTAACGTTTACTCGCGGCTCGTCTGCCATTCCCAGGATTCCAAGAATTTTACCGTACGATTGGCCGTCATTTTTACGGCCGATCACAAGCACAGACTGTGCTTCACTCTCCAACGATTTTAGATAGGTTTCTATTTCGGGTGTACACACCCCTAACTCGTGAGCTAATTTATGGTTACCGGCGAAGAAGGAAAACGAGTCAATTGTTCCTTCGATACCTTTTCCTTGGATGACTTTAAACCCATGAACAGTTTTTGCCTGAATCTTTTTATCCTCGGAGTATTTTACGACCGCTCTTGCCAAAGGATGTGTGGATTCCTTTTCTAACGATAGCGCAATGGTAAGAAGCTCTGCTTCTGACTCCGCCTTAACTAATTTTAACGACACAACTTTTGGAATACCTTCGGTAATTGTCCCTGTTTTATCTACAGCTAGTGCGCGAAGTTTCCCCAGTGACTCTAAATACACTCCACCTTTCACGAGGACACCCATCTTAGCTAGCGCGGTCAAAGCAGAAACCACAGAAACAGGTGTCGCGATGACGAGTGCGCATGGGCATGCAATTACAAGGAATACCAACGATCTATAGAGCCAAGTATTCCAATCGCCTCCAAAAGCCATGGGTGGGATGATCGCTAGCAATATCGCGACGATAGTAACTACAGGGGTATAGATGCGGGCAAATTTATCGACAAATAATTGAGCAGGCGCCTTCTGACTTTGGGCCTCTTCAACCATTTTTATAACATTAGATATTTTGGAATCTTTGAACAAACTCTTTACTTTTACAGTTAGCGTACCAGTCTCATTAATTGTCCCCGCAAGGACGGTGTCGCCAACTTGTTTTAAAACCGGCTGTGATTCGCCGGTCAGGGGCGCTTGATTGACGGAAGACGTACCTTTCACGACGGTTCCGTCTAGTGGAATGCGGTCGCCACCTAGTACAATTATTGTTTCGCCGATCTGAACTTCTTCAACCGGTCTTGAGAATCGGCCCTTCTCATTTTCGACCATTGCTGTTTGAGGAGTGATGGACAGAACTTCTTGAATTGCTTTTCTTGCTCTAGCAACGCTAAACGCTTCTAACATCTCCGCCAATGAAAACAAAAAAACTACCGCCGCCCCTTCCGAGTATTCCTTAATAAAAAACGCACCTACTGCTGCGATAACCATTAGCACGTTCATGTCTAATGAAAACTGCTTCACTGCTCGTAAAGCCTTGGGTGCTATCAAGGAGCCTCCAGCGAGAGTGGAAATCAGGAAAAGCACAAATAAAATCTGGGCCGGGGGATTTACTAACCATTGAAGCAATAAACCTACTGATAACACAATGCCTGAAATAGCAACCAACCAGACACGCGATTTATTATCGGTGTAAAAAGATGCCGTGGCCTTTTCGTCACGAACTGTCACTCCCGACTTATTAATTAACTCTCTAAGTTGATCGCGGGTAAGATCTGGATCATGTTCCACTTGCACCTGGGACGACATCAAATTAGCAGAAACTCTACCAACTTTAGGTATACTAAGACTATTTTGAATCGCAGCGATTTCGTCTGCGCAATCCATTCCACTTACATTGAAAGTCGAGGTTGTACTTTTTGAAAGCTTGTTGACAACAAATGTTGATTCTTGAGTTTCTGCCATGGGGTTACCTTTACAATTTTAAATATCTAATTAATCTTAATGAAACTTCCTGCTTTAACGATATTTGGATTTTCTACTTCGAGTGTGACTTCGTGAATATTCGAGCTTGATAGTACTTTTGCATTCGAAACCTTTTGGTCATTGCATTCAATCCGAGAAATTTTTGACCACCGTTTTTGCTTCGACGATCTTTTGCAACTGCTTTCGAAAATCTCTACCGCGCTTCCAGGTTTTATTAGTTTACCTTGCAAACAAACAGTAGCTAAGCCATTGTCCGAGGTTCTTATGTCTCCCACGACATGCTCATGTCGTGGGAGTGCGGAGCAACCGCCATTGAGAACTGCCGAAAAACTCAAAGCTAATAGTATTAAACTACTTTGAATCTTTCTTGTCGTCTTCATGTTCATGGTCCTCGTGTTTTTTGTCTTTATCATCGCACTTACAATTCTTCTCGTCCTTCTTACACTTTTTACACTTGTGATCTTTGTGCGCATGCGCACTCTTATCTTTGTGATTATGCTCGTCGCCAGCAAAAGCTGACGTGCCCGTTAGCAGACCAAGCGCCACAACTGTTAATAAAACTTGTTTCATACGTACTCCTTTTTAAAAAGCGAATATTCGCTTTTGTTGATTTAATTGTCTGACTTCTCGACTGTCATTTCACCCTCTACCTTAAACGTCGGCGTTTCTATTATTGCCGTGTCTTTGGTAAGTATCTTAATTACTTTACTAGTTCCAACTTTTACCGAATCGCAAGAATGCTCGACTTGCTCAATGCTCGGATTTGATTTTCTTTTGGGACATACCTTTTTAAAGATGTCTACAGAATCACCTTCTTTAACTTCAGGGGATCCAATTTTAACTCTCACTCCCTCTGGAATTTCGGACTTTTGCTCGGTTCCCATAATTTTATGGTAATGGGCACATCCTACGTTGAACGCTAGAACCGAAAACACTAAAAAACCTATTTTAATTTTTTTCATTTAATCTCCAATTATTTTGATTTCGGAAGAAATTAGTACGGCTTATCCATCCAGCGACCATATTTCTTTTTAGTCTTAACCCGTTTAAGTTTTTTCCCCTTTTTTCCCTTACCGACAATGAAGAATCCCCATATTAGCATTCCCACAAACACGACCATCACTGAGACCGGATACCAAGTGTAATCCGGTCTTTCTCTTCTTGTAATTTCAGTTGGCGCTCGTAGAACACTTTCCGTGTTTGGATTCTCTTGAGCATGTGCACCAAAGTGCGAAAATGCCAATTGATCCATAACAACTCCTATTTAGTGGGCGACTCGTCCTTTCATTTTTGATTCAAACACCGAGAATACGATTGGCAGTACTACTAGAGTGAGCAGAGTCGATGAAATAATTCCACCGATAACTACCGACGCAAGGGGTTTCTGAACTTCAGATCCTACACCCGATGAAAGCATCATCGGAATGAAGCCGAATACTGCAACCAAAGCGGTCATCATAACCGGGCGCAATCGAACCAATGTACCCTGTAGAACCAAATCTTTTCCTGTCTTGCCTTCAAGCTTTAGCTGATTGAAGAAGTTTACGAGAACGACTCCATTCAATACAGCGATACCCGACAACGCGATAAATCCGATACCTGCTGAAATACTAAATGGAAGACCGTTCAAGATCAGACCGATAACGCCGCCGACCAGAGCCATTGGCACGCACGCAAATATCAGCAACGTTTGTGCAACACTGCCAAACGCAGCGTAAACCATCATGAGCACCAGTACCATCGCAACCGGAGCAAGGATCATCAAACGAGAACGAGCCTGTTCCAAGTTCTTGAAGTTACCGCCCCACTCGACATAATATCCGTTTGGTAATTTAACTTCCTTCTCTACCAGTGCGCGCGCTTCGTTAACAAAAGATTCAGTATCTCGACCGCGCAAGTTAATCAGTACAGCAGTTCGACGATTTGAGTTTTCGCGATTCACTGAACCATACGTCTCCTGAAACTTGATCGAAGCGAGGTCCTTCAGAGGCACAATGGTATTCGTCGCAATCCCAACTGGAAGCTCGCGAACGGCATCGATATCAGATCGAAGATCGTTATCCATTCTAACCACGATTGGAAACTTCTTTTCAGCCTCATACAAATAGCCAGCTTCTTGACCACCTAAAGCAATCGAGATTGCGTTAAGCACATCAGAGATAGAGGCATTATATTTCTTAAGATTTGCTTCTTGTGGCTCGATCTTAAGAACAGGCGAAGTACCGGCAAGATCTACTTCGACGTCACCAGCTCCCTTCACTTTCGATGTAACCTCTTGAATCTTTTTTGCAGTTTGAACTAGGGTATCTAGATCAGGACCAAAGATCTTAACTGATACATCCGCCCGTGTTCCCTCTAGCAATTCATTAAAACGCATCTGAATAGGTTGAGATGCAAGGTATGTTTGTCCCGGAACTTCCAGGTTCAACTTTTCTACGATTGCCGAAGTCAACTCTTGGTAGGTACGTTTTTTACCATCGATCTCTTTCCATTCAGAACGTGGCTTAAGCATGATGTAACTATCCGAAACGTTAACACCCATAGGATCAGTCGCCACTTCACTCGTACCAATACGAGAGAACACGTGACTAACTTCTGGGAAAGTTTCTACCACTTTGTCCGCTTTACGTTGCATTTCAACCGACTGAGTTAAGTTTGCATTCACAGGTCGAATCATGTGAAACGCAAATGACCCTTCACCAAGTTGAGGCAAGAATTCAGCACCGCGAGATGCGAACAATACAACACCCACCACAACGGAAGCTACGGCCAATGCCATCGTCATTTTTGCGCGTTTAAATGCAAAATTAAAGATTGGGATATAGATTGCGCGAATCCACTCCATCAATTTAGGCTCTTTATCTGCAGCTTTTCCTGACAAGAACACACTCGCTAAAGCGGGTGCTGTAGTGAATGACATTATTAATG
Source organism: Bdellovibrionaceae bacterium UBA2351 (assembly GCA_002344565.1). Classification (GTDB taxonomy): domain Bacteria; phylum Bdellovibrionota; class Bdellovibrionia; order Bdellovibrionales; family Bdellovibrionaceae; genus UBA2316. The sequence goes on from DDTZ01000173.1 coordinate 9,919, forward strand.
AAGCCGCCACCGCAAAAATGAACGTAGAAGCCATTGGTTGGAACATTTTGCCTTCAACGCCAGTCAAAGCAAATACTGGTAGGAACACCATGATGATGATTAACTCACCAAAACCGGCCGCCGTTCTAATTTCCACTGTTGCTTCGTAGACGGCTTCCTTCACTTCTTCACGAGATAACGATCTTCCGAATTCCTGAGAGCGTTTGTGAATATAGCGAACGCAGTTATCCAAAACAATTACCGTACCGTCGACGATAATACCGAAATCTAGCGCTCCTAAGCTCATTAAATTTCCAGAGATACCCATCGGCTTCATTACTAGAAACGTTGCTAATAGAGAGAATGGAATGGTCACTGCCGTAATAATAGCCGCTCGAATATTTCCTAATAGAATCAGGAGAATGATCGTTACAAGCATAGCGCCCATAATAAGGTTATGCTCAACTGTACCAAGAGTTGCGTTCACCAGATCAGAACGATTGTATACAGTTGTGATCGATACACCTTCAGGAAGTTGCTTATTAATCTCGGCCATTTTTTCATGGACACGAGTTGATACTGTCCGGCTGTTTTCACCTAACAACATCATAACCGTTCCAAGAACCGCTTCCTCACCGTCAAAAGTTGCCGATCCGGTTCGTAATTCTTTTCCTAGAGTTACTTTTGCAATGTCAGCGATAGTGATCGTTCTAAAAGACTCTAAAGTCTTTACCGGAACGCGACCGATTTCATCAGGATTTTTAATTAAACCCACACCTTGAATTAAAAACTGCTCGGCAGTTTGTTCTACGTAT
>DDTZ01000136.1:0-31823 GCA_002344565.1 Bdellovibrionaceae bacterium UBA2351
GACCTTCCGTGACTTTGAAAATCACGGCTCAATACATCAAAGTTTTGCGAAAGTGCACTGTGAGCATTTACAAATTGTTTTCTTAGTTCATTTCGCAAACGATTTAAAACCGAATCAGAATAAATCATCGAACGCACCATCGGATTCACGACATTTTTTCCAATAGCTCGAAGTAGCCCCAGGCCAAACACACCTTCCCATGATTGAGTCGCATGATCAATTCCATTACGTAATCCTAAGCCCATTTGATAAACCAATAGCATCGACTGCATCGTTTGACGAAGAACGACCATGTCATAACTCTGATTCAATCTTTCAGGCCAAGACTCAAGTAACCGCTGAAAATAGCGAACTTCAAATTCAACTATTTTTTCAAAAACTTCGCTATTCGGAGTTGCTATATTCAATGGGTTAATCAATCCAAATTGTTGAATAGCTTTCTGATATTCTTGCATCGTATCAGGCATATGATCCCGCCGAGCTAAGTACTCGTCAAAACTTTGAATTGGAATTTTACGACCACCCAAAACCGCCGATTCTAAGTGATTAATCACGGCGGCCGATTTTTGAAGTTCACTTAGCGACTCGGGCTGCATCAGAAATGACGTCGCCACAAAACGAACGATAGGTTCTTTAGCCCATGCCGATATCGAAACCCCTGCAAAGCAAGGAGTACTAGCCAAAACTAAAAGCAAAATAAGCGTCAAAAAAGATGTCACGCCTATAAAAACTGCAACCACCTCGCCTATCTCAAAATGAGAATAACCTTCACAGCGCTGAATTATTCGAAGCTATAAATTTTAACACGCAAAAAACGGCACTCTTTACACGAATAGGTGAACGCTATAGACGTTAGGTATTTACATCAGTATAACTAAGCCTCTATGAAATATTCATCAGCTATTTTTTTAATTTTATTCACTTTGTCGCTATGTACACAGGCCTCTGAATTTGACGAAGATTCGTCTTTTGCTAACACATCGATTCAGAATCCAATCGCACAATCGCGCATCGAACTCATCGCCGCCGGAACAACATCAGGCACCCAATTGGGAGTTAGCTATGTTCTAACTCCCAAACTCCTAATTGGGATTGTTTCACAGAAGACAAACCATTTAAAGTTTTCTGAAGGTGGCGATCTTGATGCTGGCCAATACTACAAAACGACCTCCGGGTTTTCAGGACAGGCCCTGCTTCTAACGGCCAAACTTTTCCTGTCTCAAGAAGGAATCACAAAACGTGGCTGGTTCACATCGGGGCACGCCGGACGTTCATGGGGAAAGTATGAGCTTACTCAAGAGCGCTATGAACGCGACAACGGCTTTATCGGCAATCAGTTCTTCGGTATCGATAAAAAACTAGCCGACTCGGATAGCCGCTTCCAATCGGCTAACACGGAAATCTTTCGTGTGGGTTTGGGCTATTGCGTTCCTTGGACTGACGGCAATCTGCTTAAAGGCGTCTCTGTGCAGATCCAAGCCGGCGCCGAAACTAACTCCTTACCGGAGAACTTACCCCTATCAAACAAATTTGGAACCCAGGACGTCGGCGCCGACACAAAGAAAACTGTATTCGCTGAGATCGCATTAGGGGCATATTTTTAAGCCAAAAATATGTAATTTAGTGAAACTGACCAAAACTCATTGACCCTGGACGACTGTAAATTTAGGACATGTACCATGATTATCAATCTTGCTGAAATCCCTGAAGAGGGCCGAAATTACGAATATACGACCGAATCAGGCGAAGTCACAGCCGCCTTGTCTGATCTTATTGGCGAAAATAAATACGTGACTCAGTTTTTTATCCGCCCGCTTAACACACGTGACTTCTCATTGACTGGTTCGCTCAAAACTAAATCTAGAGAGCTGTGCTCCTACTGCGGTCAAAAAATCCAGTTTCCAGTTAACGTAAAATTCAATGAAATTTTAATTCCACCCCAAGAGATGACCCGGGACGGCCACTACGCTAAACCGAACCATTTCTCTGAAAATGAGACCGAAGGGCCTCAGAGCTTTGAGTATTCGGCCGGGATGAAACTTAATATCGGAGACTACTTGCATGAGGCCATCGCTTTAGAAGTGCCTTATAACCCAGCACCAGAGATCAACGCCAAGGGCGACTGCTCTGATTGTGGGCTAAATGTTCAAAATCTGCTTAAAACTTACGAAGAAAAACCATCAGCCATGGAAGAAACAAATCCGTTTGCTGTTTTAAAAGGCTTGAAGATCACTCAGTAAGTTTTACGCACCCTGACCAAACCACAATATCAAAGATTGATTTTTTAGTGAAATTAAGGAATTAATTCGTCTTTAATTATTTAATAATACGATCCGTTATTTAAGGAGCTACCATGCCTACACCGAAGAAGAAAACCTCACGCTCACGCCGCGACATGAGACGTTCACACGATTCTCTAGAAATTCCAGCTATTGGTTTTGACAAAAAAATGGGAGAATTCCACGCTCCTCACCGCGCTTACAAATCAACTGACGGTGCGTTTTACTACCGTGGTAAAGAAATCATCCCTGCTAAAGTTAAGAAACAAGCTGAAGAAACTGCTGAGTAATATCAGCAGATAAAGCGAGGCATCCATGGTTGGAGAGTTTAGATCCAAAGTAGCAGGAATCGGCTCATACCTTCCTGAAAAAGTTCTTACTAATTTCGATTTAGAAAAAATGGTTGATACGAACAACGATTGGATCGTTGAACGTACCGGCATCAAACACCGCCACATCGCTGCCGACGGCGTCGGTACCAGCGATTTGGCTTACGAAGCCACTCTTAAAGCTTTAAAAATGTCCGGCTTATCTGCGCACGATCTTGATATGATCATTGTCTGCACAGTAAGTCCTGACCAGGTTATGCCATCTACGGCCTGCGTGCTACAGAGTAAGCTTGGCTGTCGTAACATCATGGCGTTCGATTTATCGGCGGCATGTTCAGGTTTTGTATACGGTTTATCCGTAGCGGATCAATTCATCCGCACAGGCATGTACAAAAACATTCTGGTTGTGGGCGGCGAAGTTCTTCACCCCTTTGTAAATTATGAAGACCGTGAAACTTGCATTCTTTTCGGCGACGCTGCCGGAGCATGGATTGTTTCTCGCACAGAAAAAAATGACCCTAATATTATTATGAGTTCGCACCTTCACGCCGACGGAAATTTAGGAGAACTTTTCGTACTTCCGGCGGGTGGATCAAAAATCCCATTCAGTCAGGACGTTCTAAACAATAAAACTCAATATGTACGTATGAAAGGTCGCGAGATATTTAAAAATGCGGTTCGCACAATGACGGAATGCTGTCACGAGGCACTTCGTGCAAATAACGTTAACCCGTCTGAGGTTGATTGGTTAGTTCCGCACCAAGCGAACTTACGTATTTTAGAAAGTGTCGCGAGTCACTTTGAGTTCCCTACTGAAAAAGTAGTGGTGAGCTTACATGAAACAGGCAATACGTCAGCAGCCAGCATTCCAGTTGCATTTGATATGGCTTTCCAGGAAGGAAAAATTAAGCGCGGCCAGCTAATTCTATTAGCGGCGTTTGGCGCCGGCTTAACATCAGGCAGTTTACTACTTAGATTTTAATTTAAATTTAGCTAAAGAAAATTGCTCTTTAGCTAAATTAAGATTCTAAAAAAGGACTTTACGGTGGTTTTATTATTTCCAGGACAAGGAAGCCAAGCCCCTAAAATGGGCGCTTACCTTTATGAAAATTTCCCAACATTCAAAAACACTTTAGCTGAAGCATCCGAAGCGATCAGCTTAGATTTAAAAAAGCTAATCTATGACGGCACAGAGACAGATCTGGCCTTAACAGCAAATACCCAGCCCGCTTTATTAAGCGTATCGGTGGGGACATTTCGCGTGTTGAAAGAAAATACGTCATTAAAAATTGAAGCAGCAGCCGGTCACTCGATTGGTGAATACGCAGCGCTTGTTGCAGCCGGCGTGATGGACTTCTCAACCGCAATGAAAGCAGTTCGCCTTCGTGGTGAAGCGATGCAATCAGCAGTTCCTGTGGGCGAAGGCGGTATGGTTGCGGTTCTTGGATTAGAACCCGATCAAGTGACTTGGTTATGCGAATGGGCAGAAAACGAATCTGGTTTCAAACCACTTTCCCCTGCTAATTTCAACAGCCCAGGGCAAATCGTAATCAGTGGCTCTATGAAATGTATCGACTGGTTAAAAATAAATTTCAAAGCGGAATTAATTCCCGGCTCTCCGAAACGGGCGAAATTAATTCCATTGAATGTTTCGGCTCCTTTTCACTGCAGTATGATGAAACCAGCTCAGGAAAAAATGAATCAATTCCTTAGTGGCGTCACATTTAACAAACCCCTGTTTCCAATTATCCAAAACTTCAACGCACAGTTAGTGGACAATCCAACAGAATTAAAACAGAACTTAGTTCAACAGGTTTCCGCTCCCGTGCTATGGACTCAAACGATGAAACTAATGGAATCGAAATCGTGGATGACTGGCATTGAATGCGGCCATGGCTCTGTCGTAAAAGGGTTGTTCAAAAAAATGGAAAATCCAAACTTCAAAATCCTAAGTTCACAAACTCAAGAAGACATAGATTTAATTAAAACCCAAAACTAAGGACGTACTCGATGTTGTCTGGTAAAAAAATTTTAGTCACTGGCGGCAGCCGCGGTATCGGCGCCGAAATCGTAAAATCATTGGCAGAAGCGGGCGCGCAGGTCGCATTCACCTATAGTTCAAACCAAGCGTCAGCTCAGAAAATACTAGAAACACTTCCGGGTCAAGGCCATCGTATTTTAGCGATGAACGTTGCTGATGAAGCTTCGGTGAATAACGCTTTAGAAACATTAATGACTGATTGGAAAGAATTCGATGGCCTAGTTAATAATGCCGGCATCACTAAAGATGGTTTACTAATGCGAATGAAATCTGAAGACTTTGATTCAGTGATCAATACAAATTTAAAAGGCACGTTCTATTTAACCAAAGCCATAACAAAAATCATGATGAAGGCGCGCAAAGGCTCTGTTGTTCAAATCACAAGCGTTATTGGACAAACTGGAAACGCTGGGCAGGCCAATTATGCGGCTTCAAAAGCAGGCGTTGTTGCGTTTTCAAAATCAGTTGCTTTAGAACTTGGTTCACGTGGCGTACGCGTAAACTGCGTGGCGCCCGGCTTTATCGAAACAGATATGACGGAAGTGCTCTCAGATGATGTGAAACAGAAGATTATGGACAAGATCCCTTTACAACGTATGGGATCGTCTAAAGACGTAGCTGACGCTGTAAAATTTCTACTGAGCGACCAAAGTGCTTACATTACAGGCCATACTTTAAGCGTTAATGGCGGAATGTTTATGGAGTAAAAACTTAGGCGATTTTTTTTGCTATTTTTCGCTTGAGTTAAAGCCTAAATCGTTTATTTTGATTACGTTTATAAAATTAATAGAGTAACCAATTTTTCAAAAAGAAAGGAATTTACTATGGATTTACAAAAGGAGTCTAACATGTCACTAAGTCCAAAAATTAAAGATATCATCGTTGAGCAATTGAGCGTTGATCCGGAGAAAGTTAAACCAGAAGCTTCATTCATCGACGATTTAGGTGCAGACAGCTTGGACATCGTTGAACTTGTTATGGCAATGGAAGAAGAATTCGACATCGAAATCCCTGATGAAGATGCTGAAAAATTAAAAACAGTTCAAGACGTTACAAAATACTTAGAGACTAAAGGCAAAATCTAATTTTATGCCTACCAATTTCGAGAGACCGTCACAGCCACAACGTCGAGTTGTGGTGACTGGGATTGGGCTTGTAAGCCCGCTAGGTAACACCCTAGAAGAGTCATGGAAAGCGTTATTGAAAGGTCAAAGCGGTATTACTCAAATTACAAAATTTGATACGACTGCTTTTTCAACTAAGATAGCTGGCGAAGTAAAAGGGTTTAATCCTGATCTTTACATCGAGAAAAAAGAGCAAAAGAAAATGGATACTTTCATCCATTACTCTATGGCCTGTTCTAAAATGGCTCTCGAAATGGCTAATATAAAATTAACCGAAGAACAGCTCCTGAACACAGGAGCGTTCATTGGTGTCGGCATCGGCGGACTTCCGATGATCGAAGAACAATTAGAAAAATTAAGAACACGCGGCCCAAACCGCATTTCCCCGTTCTTCATTCCTGGCGTAATCACAAACTTGGCAGCCGGACAAGTATCTATCGAACTCGGTCTTAAAGGACCAAACTATGCCATCACCAGCGCGTGTGCTACGGGCGTTCATTCTATCGGTGAAGCATTTAACTACATTCGCTACGGCCGTGCAGACTATATGTTAGCTGGCGGTGTGGAAGCGACAGTCTGCCCATCTGCTATTGGTGGCTTCTCAGCCATGCGAGCGATGTCAGAACGTAACGACGCACCAGAACGAGCGTCTCGCCCATTTGATAAAGACCGTGATGGTTTTGTTCTAGGTGAAGGCGGCGCCGTATTTTTCCTTGAAACATTAGAGAGCGCAACAAAACGTGGCGCAAATATTTTAGCTGAAGTATCGGGTTATGGCGCTTCATCTGACGCTTACCATTTTACTAGCCCAGCTCCTGAAGGAGAAGGCGGTCGTCGCGCGATGGCGGGAGCCATCAAAGACGCTGGTCTTAAACCAGAAGACATCAAACACGTTAACGCTCATGCGACGTCAACTCCGATTGGTGACGGTTTAGAAACTAAAGCGATGAAAAACTTGTTTGGTGACCACGCAAAAAACCTATGGGTATCTGGAACTAAGTCTATGACCGGCCATTTACTGGGGGCTGCGGGTGCAATTGAAAGCGCTTGGACTATTTTAGCTCTACGCGATCAAATCGTTCCACCCACAATCAATTTAGAAAATCCAAGTGAAGATTGCGACTTAGATTATGTTCCTAACCAAGCACGTGATGGTAAATTCCAGCACGCTCTAAACAACAGCTTTGGTTTCGGCGGCACCAACGGTTCCATCATCTTTTCAAAATTAGAGTAGGCTATGAAAATATACATTGGTTCAGATCACGGTGGCTTCGACTTAAAACAACAGCTACTGGGATCTTTACCAGCGTTAGGCTCATCTTTAGAATTCAAAGACTTAGGCTGCTACACTAATGAATCCGTTAACTATCCAGACTTAGCAAAGCTCGTCTGCGAAAGCGTTTTAGACGATTATAAGAAAATCCCAAATGTAGTAGCCAGCGAAGATGCGCATGCTTATGGATCTTTAGGCATTTTATTCTGCGGTTCTGGCCAAGGCATGGCTATGAAGGCGAACAAATACCCACACATCCGCGCCGCTCTTTGCTGGAACCCCGAAATTGCGACTCTAGCAAGGGAACATAACAATGCGAACATTTTATGTTTGCCCGGTCGTTACATCAATTCCCCTGTCGCACTTGAAATGATAAAGATATTTGTAACGACCCCGTTTGCAAAAGGTCGTCACTCGGTTCGTGTAGAGAAAATCTAACAACCCATCTAAAATACACCAGGAGGCCGCTATGTTGAAAGCATCACTGAAACAAACAGATGAAGCGATTTTTAATTTAATTGGAAAAGAATCTGTTCGTCAGCAAGAGGGCCTCGAAATGATCGCTTCTGAAAACTACACATCGGCAGCGGTGATGGAAGCTCAAGGATCAATCCTTACAAACAAATACGCTGAAGGTTATCCAAATAAACGCTATTATGGTGGTTGTGAATTCGTTGATGGTATTGAACAACTTGCGATTGATCGCGCGAAACAATTATTCAACTCTTCGTATGTTAACGTACAACCTCATGCTGGATCACAGGCTAACATGGCGGTATACTTAGCTGCGCTTAAAGCCGGCGACACTATTTTAGGAATGGATTTATCACACGGCGGTCATTTAACTCATGGAAGTCCTGTTAATTTTTCAGGTTTACTATTCAACGCAACCTCTTACAAATTGGACCCAAATACTGGCGTTCTAAGTTACGACGAAATCGCAAAATCAGCCAAAGAACATAAACCCAAAATGATTATTGCTGGCTACAGCGCCTACCCTCGCTTTTTAGACTTCGCAAAGTTCAAAGAGATCGCCGATTCCGTAGGTGCGGTATTACTCGTAGACATGGCTCACTTTGCTGGCCTTGTGGCCTCTGGCCACCATCCATCGCCGATGCCCTACGCCGATTATGTAACAACAACTACACACAAAACTCTACGCGGTCCTCGAGGTGGTATGATCCTTACAAACAGCGAAGAAAAAGCAAAAACGATGAATTCACGTATTTTCCCGGGTATCCAAGGTGGACCACTCGAACACGTAATTGCTGGCAAAGCTGTGTGTTTTGGCGAGGCCTTAAAACCAGATTTCAAGTCCTACATTGAAAACGTTTTAGTAAATGCAAAGACATTGGCTGAAGAGTTAAAACGAAATGGATTCAAGTTAGTTACGGGTGGAACTGAAAACCATTTACTACTTCTAGACCTTAGCGAATCAGCAGTCACAGGCAAAGCGGCAGAAATTGCACTTGATCAAGCAGGAATCACAGTTAACAAGAATACAGTGCCAAATGAAAAGCGCTCTCCATTTGTAACATCAGGCATCCGCATTGGAACCCCGGCATTAACGACTCGCGGAATGAAAGCCGCCGAAATGAAAAAGATCGCGGGCTGGATCACCACTGTTTTAAACAATGTCGAAGACGCCTCCACCAAAAACAAAGTCCACAACGAAGTTAAAGACCTCTGCAAGCAATTCCCCCTGCCATACTAACCGCCAAAAGGTACCAGGTCCTGTTTTTCCGAACACTTGCGTTATCGGAAAAACAGGACCTGGTACCTAAAGAGCGATTCTTAAATTAGCTCTGGGCCTGGGTTTTGGCGCTATCTCATATTTAATGTTTTTTATTTTGTCGAATTATTGGTCTGTTTTTATAAAAACAGGACTTTTTGCCTATTTAATCAAGACTTTAGGTGATTTTACTATTTACCGAAAGACGAAAGTAGTTATAATGGGAGGATACACATGAATAAAAAAAATATACTTATTGTTACAATTCTATCAGTCCTGCCGCTAACGAGCTTCATGTCTTCATGCTCAACATCACCGACATCAGTTAGTCGTGAAATCGGCTCAGTTCAACCAGTTGTGCTAGAATCAAAAAACTCTAAAATTTCAGATGAGTTGTCACGCACTCCTCAATCAATGGCTCAAAGAAAATACTTTGACTGGCCAATCGATGAGGCTCGCTTAACCCGCGCCTATAGCGCCGATCCCGTTAAACACCCAAAACGTCGCCTTAAAAAGCGTTCTCACTGGGGAATCGATCTGGCTTCAAATAAAGGCACACCCATCTATTCAAGCCATCACGGAACCGTAGTGTACTCTGGCCGTGACTTTAAAGGGTACGGCAAGATGCTTTTAGTCGAGGGTGAAAATGGTTGGGCTACCATCTACGCTCATCTGGATAAAATTCTAGTAAAAGAAGGTCAAAAACTCCGACAAGGTGACCTTCTTGGTTTAATGGGTAAGACAGGACGCGTAACAGGCGTTCACCTGCACTTTGAAATACGCCAAAACAAAGACGCGTATGATCCTCTTTTATTCTTACCAAATGGCGAAAAAATTGCCTCTAAGCTGTCAGCTAAAAATTAGTTCTAGAAAAAGTTTATGTTGGCGACGAGGGATAGATTTGTTTTATCAAGTCGAATATCCCTCCAAACCCATTGTAGATTAGGGTACAAATACAGATCACGAGTGATCGTGATGCCCACGCCTAAAGACTGAGTGGCTTCATCCCAAACGTAATTATTAAAATCTTTACGATTAGAGTAGAATCCAGCACCACGATACACGGTTCGGAAGGAATACACTGAGTTAAACTCATATTCCGCAAACGGATAAATGCCAGCTGTGTTTAGAGTCTCTTCTGCATTGCTTTCACTAAAACCTTTGTACATCTCGTGGCTAAACAAAAAGACAACGCCGCCTTGCCAACCGGAATCACCAAAATCATACAGATAGGTGTAATAAAAACCCAGTTCATAATCGATATCAATAGCTTCAACTAGTTCTTTAGACGTATACTTAACCAAGGAAAACGACAAAACATGCTGACTTGATGACAGCCCAAACAGATTAGAAAACGAAGCGTACGGGTTTTCAATTTGCAACTCTTGAGAACTAAACCCAGGTGTCGTAACCCCAATGCCGGTTCCCAAATTAACATGGTTATTCTCATTGCATCTATACTTTGCGGAGATATTACCTGTTAGCTTTGTGTTGCGCTCAAAAATCGGCCCTGGAGAAAGCTTTGGTCGCGTAGGTCCAAATGGTTTGTACACTGAACCACCGCTATAGCTGAAATCGGTTTGCACCGACAGTGGCGATTTCGAACCCGTCGAAGCTCTTAATCTTGAATTTTTAATCTCATCATCAATGTCGTTTGATTCGCTTGAAGACATGTCAGTTAACGTAGTTGTTGTTGCTTTTACGCTAGTCGATTCGGCCCATCCAACAACTGAAAAAAGAAAAATTAGAACAATACAAAGTAGGTGCGACATCTGCACAAAGATATACATTTCCATGTAAACTTAGTAAATTAGGTAAAACTCATAAAGTAAAAATTATCCAATTTCTTTAGAAATCTTTATCAATTCTAACCACGCAGAAAGTCTGGCTTTAAATTTATTCTCTTTTTAACAACCTAAAGTTGATTGTACTCTTAGTTTATGAGTCAAATAGCCCTCATTTTGTCAGGCGGTGGCGCCCGCGGCGCTTACCAAGCTGGAGTTGCACAAGGTATTTACGAAGTCTTAAAATCGGCCGGCCTACCTATGAAAATCGATCATTTTTCAGGAGTCAGCGCTGGGGCTATCAACGCGGCTCACCTCGCTAGCCAATGGCACGATCAAGAACACGCCATAAAAACCTTAGTAGATCTTTGGTCCCAATTAAAAAGTTCAGATATTTACTACACAGATGCGATCAATCTAGGAAAGATTGGCCTCAAATGGGTCAGCGAATTGTCTCTTGGCGGCGCCACGGGCACAGCAAACGAAGGGCGGGCCCTTCTCGACACGGAACCGCTTAAGACCTTTCTTAAAGGAAAATTAGATACCAATAAAATCGCCAGTAACTTAGATAAAGACCTATTCCGATCACTTATCATTACGGCCGTAGATTACTACGATTCCACTGCTGTCTCCTTCATTCAAACTAACAAAGAATTTAAATCTTGGAAAAAACAACGCCGTACATCCGAAGAAGCCAAAATCACCGTGGATCATATACTCGGATCAAGCGCAATTCCCCTTTTATTTCCACCAAGACCAATTGAAAACAGATTCTTTGGTGATGGGTGCGTGCGCAACTCCCACCCATGCGCGCCAAGTATCTACCTAGGCGCCCAAAAACTGCTTGTCATTGGGGTAAAGAGTCGCGCGAGCAATTCTTACGAAAAAGAATCTCATATTATGACCAAAGCGCCTTCAGTTGCCCGTGTCGTAAACCTTTTATTAAATGCTGTCCTCCTAGATAACGTTGAGCATGATGTTGAGCGCTTGATTCGAATGAACCAAATCGTTCATCAGGCCGACAACAGCCCGAATCTGTCTTATAAAAAATTAGATTTTGTTTTCATTTCTCCATCGCGCGATATCGGCGCCTTGGCTTCAAAACACATGTCAAAGGTTCCAAGAATTATTCGATATTTAATTAAAGGGCTTGGCAGCCTAGAAGATGCCAACGAATTAGTGAGCTATCTACTATTTGAGTCACCGTTTTGTTCAGAGTTAATAGAAATGGGATTTCAAGATGCACTTGATAACCGCGAAAAGATTATCGCACTTTTCCGCGACTAATTTTTTAATTATATCTCGACCTGAATACCCACTTCAATCACTTGATTAGGTGGAATTTTAAAGAACGCCGTTGGTCTTTGTGCGTTTCGAGTCATGAATGCAAACAATCGCTCGCGCCACAGTGGCATATTCGGCTCATTCGATGGAAGAATCGTTTCACGCCCCAACACAAATGTCGTTTCACTGATGTTAAAATGAATATTATTTTGCCTTAACGCTTCAAGAATGTGCTTCATTTTCGGAATTTCTAAAAATCCATAGTACACTAGAATACGATAAAAATTCGGAATAATTTCTTGAATCTCTACGCGTGAGCGCTTTGAAACAATCGGGATCTCTTTTGTCATAATAGTTAAAATAGCGACCCGCTCATGAAGAACTTTATTGTGCTTTAAGTTGTGAAGCAGCGGAACAGGAACACCCCAAGGGTCCCCAGCCATGTATATGGCTGTCCCAGAAATTCGTATCGGCGGATTATGAAGCAGTTTCTGGCAAAAATCTTCCACCGATACGCTCCGTTCTTTAAGTTTTCGATATAAAATACGACGCCCTTTCTGCCATGTTGTCATCAATATATAAATGACAGCTCCCATCACGATCGAAACCCAGCCCCCGTGAGAAATTTTAATCGCATTCGCACTAAAGAAAACAAGGTCAATAAACAAGAACACCCCAAACACAGCAGCACACTTAGCAAAACCCCAACCCCAACGCTGCCTCGCCACTTCAAAAGCTAGAATAGCCGTAATTACCATAGTTCCCGTTACAGCTATACCGTAGGCAGCTGCCAACTGACTCGAACTTTTAAATGTAATTACCAACCATATTACACCTAAAAACAAAGCCCAATTCATGGACGGAATATAGATCTGACCCATTTCCGAAGATGATGTGTGAATGATCGTCACGCGAGGCCAGAATCCCAACTGAATGGCCTGCCGAGTGATCGAAAACACACCTGTGATTAAAGCTTGAGAAGCAATTACAGTCGACATCATTGATAGCAGGACCATCGGCGCCAAACCCCATTTAGGAACTAAAAGATAAAATGGGTTCGAGATAGCGCTTGGATCACTCAACAACAAGCCTCCTTGGCCAAAGTAATTCAAAATCAAACCGGGAAATCCAACCAAAAACCACGAGTATCGAATGGGACTACGACCGAAATGCCCCATGTCCGCATAGAGCGCTTCACCGCCCGTGACTACGAGAACTACAGATCCCATAACAACAAACGCCTCTGTCCCGTTGCGAACAATAAAGTCAATAGCGTAGGTCGGACTCATCGCCCATAAAACTTCGGGATTTAAACTAATGCCATATACACCTAAAATACCCAAAGCTAAGAACCAAACAAAAATAATTGGACCAAACACGACCCCAATTCGTCCCGTACCGAAACGCTGAACCATAAACAACATAGTTAAGATAAATATTGTTACCGGAATAACAAATGGCTTAAAACTTTTGGTGATATATTCAAGACCCTCAACCGCCGACAATACAGAAATGGCCGGAGTGATAACTCCGTCACCATATAATAACGCCGCTCCAAAAATACCAAGGATTACAAAAAAAGCCTTTCGTTTTGCGTTCGTCGCATCCGACAACGGTCGAATTGCTAAGGCCATTAAAGATAAAATTCCACCTTCACCCTTATTGTCCGCACGCAAAATCAGCATTACGTATTTAAAGTTAATGATCAGCATAAGTGTCCAAAAAATCAAAGACAATACACCCATTACATTGTCATAATTTAAAGGAAGACCATGTTCTGCACTGAAACATTCACGTAGCGCATATAGAGGAGATGTTCCGATATCGCCGAAAACAACGCCCAAAGCACCTAGCGCTAGAAAAAAAAGAGATGATGATTTAGACCCAGCTGATTTTACGTCTGACAATATATTCCCACTTCTGTTCTTTGACTTGATCTTAACACTATTCCTAAGTTTTCAAAGTTTTATCCATAACGCACACCACATAACTTGAAACCACTCGAATTCATAATAGCGTATTTTTTGCACATAGAGGGGTCTATGCAGTTTGTTTTTATTTTATTACTTTTTGGAATCACCACTGCCGTTGGACAGACACTTCCATTTCTCGATAGTCAATTTTCATGCTTCAAATCTGACCAAGCGAAGACGTACATTCAAGATTTTAAAATCAAAACCGCCTCGTTTGGTGGCGTCGAGCTATGTAATCCGAACCACGACTTCAAAAAACTCCTGAACGACTTAAGCATCATTGAACACGGTCGTTTTTCGAACTCTGGTCAATCTGGATTTATTCGTGGTTTTATCCCTAGCAGTCAGTACTACAATTGGACAAAAACGCAAATCCTACGGATTCAACGTGAACACAATGACCCACAGGCTATTGCTGTCAATGTCCGAGGCCATGTTTCGATTCAAGATTATTATGGCCGCCTTTCTGTTCTTGGCCGAGTCGGCACATTATTACATGAAGCTCGTCATACGGCTTACTACCCTCACACTTTATGCCTTAACGGCCCCTATGCCGAGTTGCCAGTTAACGGTTGCGATCCAGATTTTAGTTCCGGGGGCGCCCACGCTGTCGAAATGGAATACTATGCACGCGTAAGTGTTCAGGGCCAAAACTTCCACCCTATGTATAAAGCGATGGCGCGCTTAAGCGCTATGGCCCGTGCCAACTTTGTATTCAACAAATCGCCATTGATAAAACGTGATGGCCTGCTCATCCAAACCACCAGCGGTTCTTTTTGGTTGCTCGATCAAACGCGTTGGATTCAACGTCCTGCAATTACCTATAATCAACGTTCGGTAACTGGTCGACTCAAACGCACATCGTTTGGTGCGAGTCTTTTCACTGGCAATCAAGCCTATGCCATCGAACTATATGAAAACGTCGATCCCTTTGAAGCTATTTTAGATTCGTTTTCTTACTATAAAACCCTGATTAATCTAAATACCCATCTTGCTGACTTTGAAGAATTCGATATTGGGGCTAAGCGAAATATAGTTTTAATCACACCAAGCCAACAATTCGCATCCTATAACTTTAAATTAGGAAAATGGAATCCGGCTCAAGCCTTGGGTTTTAAGCCACTCTTAACCAGCCCCTATCTTGCTGATGGCAAACAAGGGTATTTTTTAGTGGACTCTAACGCCGGTGTTTTCGCTTTTGACACGGAAAAAAACTCATTTGTGAAGACCTCTTTAAATTGGGACCTAAATGCCCAATCAATAGTTAAGGCGAATGGGAAAATTTACTCACTTAGAATTGATAAAAAGATATTTTATTTAAACGGGAATCAATGGACTGAATTAGCATTGCCTAAAAACACAATGGCGGAACAGATCTCATCTGTTCCGTTATACAACGCTTTTAATATATTAGAATAACTATGGAATTATTTAAGAAAAAAACATTTTGGTACGTACTTATTACTTTACTTGTATTCTTCACCGACATTTGGGTGTACTTTTACCTAAAAAACAGACCCGCAGCCTTAACTCAGCCCACGTCTTTGGCTCTTAATCCAACACACAACCAAGAAATAAAATCTCCAGAGCCCCTGAAACCAAACACTCCTGAAATCCTACATCCGCCGGCAGAAGAACTCAAAGCCATAAAGACCCAGGCCGAAAAGCTTTCTGAAAGTGAAATTCGACAACTGGCACACGACGCTGTCAACCCTCAGATTAGCCAAGACCAGCGATTTAAATCAGTTTATCTCCTTGCCCACAATGGTCATGCTTCACACGTTCTTAAAGAAATTATAGAAACCCCCATCCCAGAGAACATTCACGAACGCGAACGTGATTTTGAACACATTCTACGCGCTCAAGCTGTTGAAGGTATAGAGATGGGTTTTGAGAAAAACATTTCTCGTCAGGCTTTACATGATTTAATGCAAACTACAGACAACGCCTTCCTTCTGGATCGCTTGAACAGAGCCAAAAATAGCCTAGATGGCGTTAGCGACTCATCAGAAGTCCAGGATAATAAAGAGCTAGAAAAAATTATAGAAAACTAGGTGTCGTCGTTTATAATTTCTTATATGAAAAGATGGTTTGTTCAAATTGGCACTAAAATTCACGGCCCACTATCTATCGAAGACGTTGAAAAATGGCACCAAAAACACAAAGAGTGTTTAGTTTGGGGAAAAGGTATGACCGAGTGGGTATCCCACTTCGAGTGGAAACTATCCCAAGATGAAGCGGCAGCAAAAGAAAATAGGATTACACTTTGGCAATATCGCAAAGATGATAAAGAATCTAAAATACTAAAAATTGACGAACTCATTTCCGAACTTCGCGGACTTTCTTCCTATGACAATATTTATGTAAAATCCGATGCCGATCCAAAATGGCAGATTCTATTCACATCCTCCGATGTAACAGAAAAGCTGGGGATAACTCGACGGACACAGCTTCGCGTTCCTATTTTTGGTTTTTTCGAAGGTCACAATTTAGCGACAAACGAAGACTTCCGCTGTAAACTACTGACCCTATCGGAAGGTGGATGCGGGTTTACCGAAGCACTTGGTTTGAAAATTGGACATTCAATTCGTGGACAAATTATTAGTCCGAATTTAAATCAAACAATTATGATCTTAGGTGATGTCGTCTATGCCGGCACCGGTGGTGATTTAGGAATCAGGTTCACCCAACTAACCCCCGAAACTAAGGCTTTGGTTTTAGACTATGTCACCAAATTTAAAGAAGCCGAAGCTTACTAGCGATCTCTATACACGAGTGAAGCATTACGCTTGCCACTATATCCTTCTCTTTTTACAAACTGAGCGCTATTCGCCGCCGCGATTCGCTTCAGCGCCCCAGTACATGCGTAGGTGGAAAAAACGAAATTTTGTTTCAATCTCTGGCTAAACAAACCACCTAAAAACTCTTCAGTCCACAAGGAGTCGTCGACCTTAGAAGAAAATGCATCATAAAACACAACATCATAAATAGACGCGAAATCAGAGATCGAACTAACTGAGCCGCCCTGAACCCATCGTTTACTATTCAACATCCATTTCATGTTTTCTTTTAAAGCAACCTTACTCACGCCCTCACCCATGGCCAGCATAGCACGCTCAATCCCCAACACGACCTCGTCAAATATACTACCTGTATCAGCTCCCGAGACGAGCCAATCATTGAATATGTCGTACAAAAATAAATCTTTTTCTTGAGAAAAAAGACGGAGCTGATTCAAATCCCAATTGTTTTTTAAAAAGAATATCACGGTTAGTATCTCATTATAACCAAGGCCAAAACCAAAAGATAAAACATCCAAAGGTTCGGAACGCTCTTCTTGATTCACCAACGACTTGTAACGAGCCATAGCTTCATAATATAAATACACGGCTTCGGCAGCAGCTCCGCGTCGATTATGCATACTTTCCATTTGCAAAATACGCAGGGTCGGTGACCGATCGCCCGTAAGTTCTACTTCATAATTATGAGCCGTTAAAAGGTTGATTTCTCTATAGTTCATTTCGTTAAAACCCATTTATATAAGATTTCCAATTCTTTGACTTGATCTTGACCACATAACTTTCAAAAGGTTACAAAGCCACATGGAAAAAGGCTGGAACGGCTTACCCTATTACTCTATTTCAGATAGATATAAAAGCGTATTTGGAGCCAAGGTATACAAAATCCCGGTGGCAGTAGTTGACGACTGCCCAAATCGTTTAGGTCTAAAAGGCATGCAAACTTGCTCGTTCTGCGATGTCTGGGGGTCAGCTGCCCGTAGTGAAGCCTTTGATTTGCCTTTAGTAGAACAAATTCATAAATACCGCGACCACATCCGCAATAAATTTAAAGCCGAAAAATTTCTAGTCTATTTTCAAGCCTATACGAACTCGTTTGCTAAAATTAATGACTTAGAAAAGAATTTTAAAGACGCCTTATCTTGTGGCGACGACATCGCTGGCTTCGTAATCGGCACACGCCCAGATTGCTTGTCGATGTCTTTGTTTAAACTATGGCAGCATTATCATGAACAAAAGTACGTATCGGTTGAGCTCGGTATACAAAGCTTTTACGAAGATGATTTAGAGTTCTTCCGCCGTGGACACAAAGCTTCGGAATCTTTACATGCCATCAAGCGAATCAAGGAACTCACTTCAGTTGATTTAGGCATTCATTTGATCTTCGGCAGCCCCTACGAAACCGATGAACGCATCAAGGAGTCAGCACTAATCTGCAACGATTTGCCTATTACAAATGTAAAACTACATAACCTTCACATTCTAAAGAACACAGCCCTTGAAGTGATCTATAACAAAGGCGAATTTTCACCAATTTCACTAGAACTCTACGCTCACCGTGTGCAGATTTTCCTAGAGAATTTACGCCCTGATATCGCTATTCATAGACTTAGCGCTTTTTCTTCACGATTTGATGAATTGATCGCACCGGCTTGGACAAATAATAAAATGGGAACACATCAGGCAATTATCGATCATTTACGAAGGGAATCATCCCATCAGAGTCGATTTTACCAACCAAAAACAGAATCTGAAATTCTAAAAGTCCAAGAACTCGCAGCTCAAGGCCTGCCAAAACCTAGCCCTGAGTCCAGCTTAAATTTGCTTTAAGATCGAGCAAATCAGCCTCTAACGCGGCTTTAACGCGACTTTTGTCAAAATAAAATCAGCTAAGTGCTTAATTGATCGTCAGCATTAAAGTATTTTTCGCAAAAAAAATTAAATACGCTTGACGAAAACCAGCACAACTCCGAGGATTGAATTGAACGCAACTGGTAGTGTTTGAATCCAGCAAGCTCACTAGATATAGTGATCATAGATAGGACGCAAACTGTTAATTACTACCGGTAGTTTACGCCGAAAGGTGAATTTCAATAAAAAAATGACATCAAAAGTTCAAACTAGACTTTAGATGTAAGAAAGTAAAATACTACAAACCTTTCTTCAAAAGGCGAAACTGATTTCGTCTTAGGGGATGCTTTGCTCAAAGGACTGAAAACGAGGGGAAATATGCTTCTGAACGAGAACCAACCAAACACAAACTTATCTTTCAACTTAACAGATGATGCAAATGCATCATCTTACGATGTAGCTCCACATATTATGAGAGTTAAAAAACGTGACGGCAGTCTAGAGCCTGTGGACGTAACGAAAATCGTAGAACGCGTAAGCCGTCTATGCCAAGGATTATCACAAGTAGATCCACTACGTGTAGCGACTAAGGCCATCAGCGGCCTATACGATGGCGCTGCCACAAAAGAACTAGATAACTTATGTATCTCCACCGCTTCATTGTTAATCGGTGAAGAACCTGAGTACTCTCGCCTAGCCGCTCGTCTTTTGTCTACATATGTAGACGAGGAAGTTCGCTCTCAAAAAATTAAGACATTCGCCGACTCTATTTCATTCGGTTTCCAAAATGGCTTATTAAACGAGACTCTTTACAAATTCGTAATGACTCACAAAACGTCTCTATCAGCAGCCATCGAGCCCTTCAGAACAGATCGATTTGAATATTTCGGTTTAAGAACTGTTTATGATCGTTACTTACTAAAAAACCCTCAAACTCGTCAGGTATTCGAAACTCCGCAATACTTCTTTATGCGCGTAGCCTGCGGACTTGCGACAACTATTGATGAGGCTATTGAATTTTATCGTTTAATCTCGTCCCTAGAGTACATGGCATCGACCCCTACCCTTTTCAATAGCGGGACTCTACGTCCGCAAATGAGCTCTTGTTACTTATTGGACTCTCCGGATGATGATTTAAAATCGATCTACCAAAAGTACACAGATATCGCCCTTCTTTCTAAATTTGCGGGCGGTATCGGCGTGGCTTACCACCGCGTAAGATCTCGCGGAAGCCTTATCAAAGGAACAAATGGCCACTCAAATGGTATCATTCCTTGGTTAAAGACTTTGGACAGCTCAGTAGCCGCTGTTAACCAAGGTGGTAAACGTAAAGGCGCCGCGTGTATCTATCTAGAGACATGGCACGCCGACATCGAAGAGTTCCTTGAACTTCGCGACAACACAGGCGACGAAGCTAAACGCGCTCACAATTTAAATCTTGCGAACTGGGTTCCAGATTTATTCATGAAACGTTTAGAAGCGGACGCTATGTGGTCGTTGTTTGACCCAAACAAAGTTCCTCACTTAGTAGATCTTTTCGGTGCTGATTTTGAAAAAGCCTACACTGAAGCTGAAGAAAAGAAGATGTTTGTTAAACAAGTAAAAGCCCGTGATTTATACTCTCGTATGATGAAAACATTGGCTCAAACGGGCAACGGCTGGATGACTTGGAAAGATGCTTCGAACATGAAGTCCAACCAAACGGGCGAACCACAAAACGTGATTCACTTGTCGAACCTTTGCACTGAAATCCTTGAAGTGACTTCAAACAAAGAAACAGCTGTTTGTAACTTAGGATCTGTGAATCTTGGCCGACACGTTGTAAATGGCGAATTTGATTTCGACAAATTGGCTCGCACAGTACGCGCAGCGGTTAAGTACCTAGATCGCGTTGTAGATATCAATTTCTACCCTATCGAAACAGCCGGTTTCTCTAATAATAAATGGAGACCTGTTGGATTGGGTTTAATGGGTCTACAAGATGTATTCTTCCAATTGCAAATGCCATTTGATTCTGATGAAGCTCGTGAATTATCAACTCGTATTCAGGAAGTAATTTACTACAATGCTCTTGTTGTGAGTGCTGACTTAGCAGAGAAAAATGGTCCACACGAAAATTATCAAGAAACTCGCGCCGCTAAAGGTGATCTGCAATTCGACCTTTGGGGTGTTAAACCATCCATGACTCAAAAATGGGCTGAATTAAAAGAGCGCATTAAAAAGACGGGCTTAAGAAACTCACTATTGATCGCGATCGCGCCAACAGCGACTATCGCATCAATCGTAGGTTGCTATGAAGCGACTGAGCCGCAGGTTTCTAACTTATTCAAACGTGAAACTTTATCTGGTGAATTCTTACAAATTAACAAATACCTAGTTACTGAGCTTAAAAACTTAGGCCTGTGGAATGATGATTTACGTAATGAGATCAAAATGCACGAAGGTTCAATTGCGAACATCGCTGAAATTCCAGAATCATTAAAGAAAATCTACCGCACCGTTTGGGAATTACCGATGAAAGCGTTGATTGACTTAGCGGCGGACCGCGGGCCATACATCGACCAATCTCAAAGCTTGAACTTATTTAGCGAAAGTCCAACGATCGGTAAACTTTCAAGCATGTACATGTACGCATGGAAACGTGGAGTTAAGACGACGTATTACTTACGCTCACGTCCGGCGACATCAATTGCAAAAACAACAGTTAGAAAATCTAGCGTAACAACAGACGCTGGCTCTCAAGCCGCAAATGCCATGTTGGCCGCTGAAGCAGCGTCAGTAGAAGCTCCCAAAAAGACATACACTGACGAAGAAATGATTACATGTAGTTTAGAAAACCCAGAAGCGTGCGAAGCGTGCCAATAAAAAGGAGTTTATTATGATATTGGATCCAGGATTTGACTTAACACTAAGACCGATGAAATATCCGGTCTTCTTTGAAATGTACAAAAATGCAATCAAAAACACTTGGACTGTTGATGAAGTCGATTTTTCAACAGACTTAGTTGATTTGCATTCAAAACTAACAGCTAGCGAAAAACACTTGATTCACCGACTCGTAGCCTTTTTTGCGACTGGCGACTCTATCGTCGGCAACAATTTGGTGTTGAATCTATACAAGCATGTAAACTCTCCGGAAGCGCGCTTATACTTGAGTCGTCAGCTGTATGAAGAATCACTACATGTACAGTTTTACTTAACTCTTTTGGATAATTATATTCCAGACCACAAAGAACGTGAAATGGCATTTGCAGCGGTTCACAATATTCCATCTATTAAAAAGAAAGCAGAATTCTGCTTTAAATGGATGGACTCGATCCAAAAACTAGACAAAATCTCAACAAAAGAGGATCAGCGCAAATTCTTGATGAACTTAGCCTGCTTCTCTTCATGTATTGAAGGCTTATTCTTCTTTGCAGCGTTTGCGTACGTATACTTCTTACGTTCTAAAGGTTTATTAGCTGGCCTAGCATCTGGAACCAACTGGGTTTTCCGCGATGAAAGCATGCATATCCAATTTGCAAACGAAGTTATCTTAACCGCCCGCAAAGAAGACCCAAGCTTGTTCAACGACCAAATGAACGAAATGGTTGTTCAAATGATCGAAGAAGCCATCGAATGTGAAATGACATTTGCTGAAGATATTTTAAGTCATGGTATCGCAGGACTTTCTCTGAAAGACATGCGTCAGTATTTAGAATTCGTAGCGGATCAACGTTTAGAAGCGCTACATATCCCGCCACGCTTCAACACAAAGAACCCGTTCCCTTTCATGGAACTTCAAGACATGCAAGAACTAGCTAACTTCTTTGAGCGTCGAGTATCGGCGTACCAAATTGGCGTATCTGGTCAGGTATCATTCGACGAGACTTTCTAAGATTGGGTCTATTTTCAAAAATTAACTCAGCCAAAGTATATGAATATTTACTTTGGCTGTCTTTTTTAGTTATCACGTTTTTTATTGGTTTTTTCCATGGCAGCTCACCGGAAAAGCAAATTAACTTCTATTATCAAGACATAAGAAAAATCGATATATTAGTTCATGAAGCTGATGTCTTGCGTCCGTCTTTTATTAAGTATCTTGAAAAAGAAACCCACACTCAAGTTAACCTCGTAATTAGAAAATCCTACAAAGATTTCCGTACCGAAATTATCGTAAATAAGAATTTATACTTAATTTTAAGTCCAGAAGCCTTCATCGAACCCCTTTTCAATGATAATCGTATTAAAAATATCGAGCCGTTAGCTCCTTTGATTGCGAAGCACGTACATTCCGACTTTCAACCATCGAAATTTGAAAATCAAATATACTCCCTCCCAATTTCTTGGTTTGTAAACGTGTTCTCTAAAAAGAGTGCCACACCAACACCTAAAAACATAAAGGCATCCTATATAGATTACGTTTTTTTGCTGAATCAAAAAAAGCGTAATCACTTTTTTCAATTCCCAAAAAATTTTGAACTTGAAAAGAAATGGACACAAGAGGTCAGTAATTCCGAACTAGCTGAAACAACATTACAACTAGCAACTCTAAAAAATAGACCGTACGATATAGATACAAATTCAAGTTTTTTAATAACCTACTCACTGAGTATTCCTAATAACACCCCTGACCGTAAGCTTTCTATGGACCTTATGAGACTTATTCTTCTATCTAAGGACCTACAGGCTTTGCTGGCGGAAAATCATTTAGGACAGACGTTTTTAGATCCGAAAATTCAATATTCGGTAGCTCATTTTATCGCGCCAGAGTCGATACGAAATTTAAACTTAAAAAACTTTAAGAATGCTAATAAAATATTTGATGAACCCATGTGGA
Source organism: Bdellovibrionaceae bacterium UBA2351 (assembly GCA_002344565.1). Taxonomy (GTDB): domain Bacteria; phylum Bdellovibrionota; class Bdellovibrionia; order Bdellovibrionales; family Bdellovibrionaceae; genus UBA2316. The sequence goes on from DDTZ01000136.1 coordinate 23,288, forward strand.
GCGGTCAGTTATCTACTGAACACTAGCATCACAAGCTTCTGAGCGAATTAAATTCATCGAAATTTTTCCGTCAGAAATAGCCACAGAGTTCCCGTTACTATCTTTTCCTCGCAATGTGAAATCTATCTGGTGCGCTCCCGCGGCTCCCATCAGATTATTGCAGGCGCTAATTGCGATAGCCCATCTGCCTTTTTCGCATTTAGCGACACGGTTAGAAGAGGCCGTAACTCCAATAATCGGTACATAGCCGTCTGATAACGTACGCTGCGCACCACCTTCGGCAGTTACGACAATTGAAATCTCACTATCCGGAATATCTTTCAGCCGACACTTGCCCCCCACTTCCAGGGTGTTATCGTACTTACCTAAAATAACATCAGAATTATCATCACGCTCAATTGATGGCTCTGCCGCTGGCGTACTTCCAGCACAGTTTTCACCCGTACAATTTGTAGATTTAAAATCACCAAATGGCGAACCGGATTGTGTGTTGCTGCACGAAACAATGAGACTAGAAATTGCTATAATTACAATAATTTGAAACTTCACTGGCCCCTCTGACTCCAGTTTACTTAAAAACATTATAAAATGTAATAGCTAATTAATTTATTTCCCGATAACGAATCTAACGGAATTAATAACGGTCAAAGCCAGACCACTTTCTCAAATTGAAGCACTTTAACTATTCCATGGTCCTGAGTGTCTTAAGATGCGAATTCAACCTCTAGCATTTGCCAGTTACGAATTTCTTTCTCAAGAACCGCACGATCTTTAGCATCGATATCTTTTGAAGATAACAGTTTTTTCAAATCGGCAATTTGCTCAATCGCACGATCTTGGAAATATTTTTTTGCCATCTTTTTGAACTCTTCGGGTGAACGACGAGCCACGCCCTCATCTTTTGCAAGATCGTATTCTTTTTTAATCATGTACAAAGAGTACGAACTCACTACCACTTGGGTCGTTACGATCACACGTGCGATCAATGTCGGGGAAACCTTCGTAAACACGGTGTGAACGTACTTCATTATATCACCCATCCATGTATTTTTAAATTTACCCATTAGGCCCGCACTACCTGTTCCCACCGAAGCCGTTGAAGCTCGAAATAATTCCTTAATTCTAAAGACAGCAAAGACAGCTGCAAACGTTACAAACTTCGCCGCCGTATCTACCGCGAAAAGTTGAGCGATAAATCGATGATGTTCGTTATCTTTAAGATCCGTGGCCATCGTCACACCGGCTCCGATAAACGGGATACTAAGAACAAATTGCCTAAACTCAGAAACTGTCTCGGCAGAACCCGACGAAGAAATTTTAAAGCATTTATTCAGAGCAATAGGCAAAACTTCCTGATTTATATAGTGTCTAAGCGTAGGAGAAATAAACCCTGCGTTCACTTGTTTTGTAACAGCATTTGGAGTCATCAATAGCATCGAAAAATAGTCACCCAAGCTGCTACGATACATGTCCATTATCATATGATGTTTGTAGGCAACGGGGTCATGTGAACACGGTTCGTAAACTTCTTTGTAACTTGGACGATGTTCACGTATCAACGTTTCCATATTCACGAGCTTCGCACGATAAATTACGCTCTGTTTGCTCGCGTCTCGCCAAACTCGATATAAAATTCCTGCTTGTTTATTTCTAACCGTAGTTAAGATCTCACGGAAAAGTGCTAAATCTTCGACATGAACAATCAATTCTTTAGGCTTCTTAGTCGTCGCAATAGTTACAGCACTAGAACCAACCATCCATTTCTTAACGAATCCACCAAACTCCAAAGGAAACTTACCAGCCTGTCCAGCCGTCGAAACTTTTTTAACCTCATCGACTACACCGCTCACTATCTTTTTCTTAAAATAGAACTGGTCTATTAAAATCCCGGTCACAGTTCCAAGTTGCAATATACTTGCTACAGCAAATCCAACGTTCTCAACACCTCGGATTTTTTCTTTAGCCCGAATGTCTTCGATAAAATCATCCAACTTAGCTATCGATTCTAATAGAAATTCATCAGAAACCTTAGCCTCGATTTCGGGAACCGTGACCTGAAGGGCCTGGGCATGAGGAATAAATACCAACTGCGCAGCCACAGCTAAGACCAACACCAACATGATTTGAATTTTAAACGACAATTTTTGAAAAAATACCATGAGTGCTAACTATGCACTCGGCATTCCATAAAACGGGTTCCGGGCTAAAATTAAAAGGATTCTAACGATATGGCCACCGATAAAAAGTGGCCAAAATTGAGACAGTGAATGACAATCAGACGTTTTTTAAACGCCTTCCAATTCCTCATCCGTAGCGATCAAAGGCAACTCCTCCTCCGCCTCTTCGAAGTCTACAGTGACTTCATCTTCCGAAATCTCTAAAGCATCCGATTCCACCTCATCAGCCGATAGCTCAGTTTCCACTTCAGATTCAGCGTCTAGAGCCAAATCTTCCGCAGTCGTCTGTGCAGCAGCTGCCACAGCTGGTTTTTCATCAATTGACTTCTTACCAGCTGCCAAGGCTTCATCGTATCGTTTCAACCAGTTCAGATCGCGAGTGGATACGTGCTCATTAACTTCCAGTGCTTCACGAATGTTCTGAGCTTTTTCAAACTCTTTCTTTTCTTTTTGGCGCTGCTTTTCTTGTTCAAAGAAATCAGATGAAGTTGTGATTTCATCGAGCTGTTCTGTGATTTTCATCAAGTCTTCTTCTCCGTCTGAGTATGCACCATCAGTTACTTGTTGAGACATCGTATCAGAGATTGAACTTAGCTTAGAATTCTTTGCCTCATCGTCTTCGTTAATACCTTCAGGTAATAACTCGTCGATTTGACTTAACGTTGGAAGTTCTTTTAGGTTACGCAAGCCAAAGATTTCTAAGAATTTTTTCGTTGTAATATATTGCATTGGCTTACCAGGAAGATCACTCTTGCCAGCAAAGGCCACAATACCCTTTTCCATTAAGGCTCGTAATAAGTGACCCGATTCTACCCCACGAATTTCATCAATTTCATGTTTAATCAAAGGTTGCTTATAGGCAACTATCGCTAAAACTTCTAGGGCAGGACCCGACAACTTAAACGGTTTTACTTTTAGCGTGCGACGCAAGAAATTCATGTTATCAAGTTTGGTTCGTAATTGGTAGCCACCCTGAACTTCTTCGATATAAACACCACGGTTACCACTCGCATACGCCACTGATAATTTTTCAATCGTACGACGGATCTTATCTGTTTTTACATTAGTGCCTTTGAAAATTATCTTCAACGCATTCAATGTAACTGGCTTATCCGTTGCGAATAAAACGGACTCAACAATAGATTCTAGTTGTTCGTCTTCAACAAATTCTAATTCTTCAATTTCTGCCGAATCAAAATCACCAAGTTCCGAATCATCAAGATTCTCACCTTCAACAGATGCATTTGCTGACATGACACTATCGTCTTCAGATGAGTCGTCGTCCTCTAACTTCATATTTTCAGCATCTAAGATTTCAAATTCACTTTCGTCAAGAATAGGGGCGGCTTCGTCTTGAAATAGCGCTTGCGCCTCATCTGATTCTTCCGATTTAAATGCTGACTGTTCTGTATAGACTTCAGCGACCGTATGAGCTGCGTCTGGTTGAAACTCAGTGACTTCTTCAACTGTGAGCGTTTCAACCACATCTACCGGCGCGTCCACTTTTACTTCAACATCGTCTACATTTTTTGATTTCTTTTTCTTAGCCATTATATTTCCTTAAATAATCTCAAAAATTTAAATTTGCGCTTCGGGTTCGCCGTCTGACTCAACTTCATTTGAAGCCAGCTCGGCCTCGGCCTGTAGAATCTCTTCATCCGTAGCAACTTCCTCATCAGTCGTAAACTCGGCGCCAGCATCCACCGTTGCCCATACGTTTTCCTTAATTTCAAAAGGTTCTGCCGTATCGTCAGCTAACGCGATCTCAGCTTCGGTTTGCAAGATGTCGTCGCCTGTCTCCAATTCGATAGACGCCATTTCATCCGCCGATAACAAAATGGACTCTTCAGCAATCTGTTCAATTACTTCAGACACAAGTTCTTCTTCATCAGCTTCAACCGATGCTAAAACCGTATCTTCAACAGCTAAAGCGCCATCCGCTGCAGCCGAACTCTCGTCTGCGACCAATGTTGCCTCCGGTGCCACGTCTACTATCGTATCCGTACTTACGGACTCAATAGATTCTCCAGCTAACTCGCGCTCAGCTTGCAGAATTTCATCATCTGTGGCCATGTCTTCAAGTGATAACTGCATCGACTCTTCGTCTTCTATACGGTCTTCTGCATCTACAAGAACAAATTCGTCACCATCACCGCCGGACGCAATTTCAGCTGCCGCATCAGCTTCTGCTTTTTCAAACAAACTGTCCGCACGGTTATCAATTGATCCATACTCTTCAACAGCAGACACAACATCTTTTTCAATTGGTTTTTTGAGATCGATCCACAAATCGCCGTATGTTTCTGTTTGATATAAACCTACAAAGCCTAGTTTAGCCAATTCAAGCACACTTAAAAATGTGATTAGGACTTGGCGCATGCGATTTTCAGTTTCACCAATCAGCTCATTTAACGTTTTCCGACTGCCTACAGTTAATAGATCTTTGATTTCTAAAATACGACTAGCGATACTTTGTGCTTTAGCGGTTACCTGATGAATACGTTTTTTCGCCGACCGCATAATTTGCCGGTACAAAGAAATCATTTGAAACAAACCATTTTCTTCAACTTCGATTTCCTCTGTCGGTTCGTCCAAATTTAAACGAACGCCGCGAGTCCACATATCACGTCCCACTAGCGGACGTTCGTAAAGCAACCGAGCGGCCTCTTGGTATTTTTGGTACTCAAGAAGTTTTTGAACAAGTTCTTTACGTGGATCTTCGGTTTCAATGACTTCACCCTTCTCATCATATTGAGGAAGAAGCATTTTAGACTTAATTTGAATCAGCGTTGCGGCCATAGCCACAAATTCACCCGCCACTTCTAAATCTAATTCTTTCATTAATTTTATGTAATCCAGATACTGAGTCGTGATTTCATTAATTTTAATGTCAAAAATATCCATCTCGTCCTTGCGGATAAGATACAATAATAAAGCTAAAGGACCTTCGAATTTGGAAAGCTGTACAACAACACTCATGCTACAACCATTTCATGTGGTGTCTTACTGTTTCAAGCGTTTTCTGCGCATAATGTCGCGCCTTTTCACAATTTTGTTTAATTTGTCGATTTAAATCATCAGGTTTGCTCATTAATTCCGCTTTTTTAGCTCGCGGAAACTCCATCTTTGCATTCATATTAAGCGCTAATCGTCCTTTACAATCACCGCACCCAATACCTGCCGTTGTGCAGCCTGTTTTCACCCACTCAAGCTCGTCTGTTTTCGAATACAGCTTATGGAAGGTGTACACAGAACACACCTCAGGATTACCCGGATCTTCGCGTCGCACCCGCTTTGGATCCGTTATCATCATATTTATTTTCTTTTTTAATGATTTCTCATCTTTTTCCGTTAGCAATATCGTGTTGTTGTAACTCTTAGACATCTTACGTCCGTCTAATCCTGGCAATGTCGGCGTTTCCGTGAGCAATGGCTTGCACTCACGCAGCTTACCTTTATAAATGTGATTAAACCGCCGCACGATCTCACGGCTTAATTCTAAATGCGCGATCTGATCATGCCCGACAGGAACCAAAGCCCCATTATAAAGAGCAATATCCGCCGCTTGCAGAACTGGATACGCAAAACGACCCAAATTATGAGTATCTGAAGCTTTCGCTTCCTCTTCCGCATCTTTCCACGTAGGAACGCGCTCAAGCCACCCCATTGGCGTTAGATTGGCGAAAATCATAAATAATTCTAGATGTTCGGGAACGTGGCTCTGGATAAACAACGTCGACTTTTCAGTATCAATTCCCCATGCTAACATTTCTGCATACATTTCACGCATCAAAGGCAGGATCTCATCAGATCGTTTGTAGGCCGTCGTTAAACCATGCCAATCCATAATGCCAAAAAAACACTGATATTTATCTTGAAGATCTAACCAATTATGGATCGCCCCCCAGTAATTACCGATGTGCAGCTCGCCTGTTACGCGTACGCCGCTCACTACATTAACCTTTTCAACTTTATTTGAAACTGATTCTGACATTTTTTCCTAATTTAGATTTTAATATGAATACTATGAGACGCCGAAGATCATGACAGCAAGATGAAGTAAACCCTGAGCTATCCAGCGAACCGGGTAAGAAATGATCGCACCCAATCCTGAAATAAAGATAAACAACAAGATAAATCCGGAGATATGTTCATTTTGCTCTAGCTTATGATTAATACTCGCTGGAAGAAATCGAGCTAGCACTTTTCCACCATCTAATGGGTGAAGCGGAATCATATTAAATACAGCCAGCGATGCATTTGTGATCAAAAAAGATACAAATAGTTTTTTGACCATATCCTGAGTATCTGGCGCCACGTGCGTAATAACTAAGACGTAAACAAACGCGGCAATCAACGCCAACAAAAGATTCGACAGAGGACCAGCCAAAGCGATCCAAAACATGTCATTTCTTACATTTTTCAAATTCCGCGCGGACACAGGAACCGGCTTGGCCCAGCCAAAGAAAAATGACGGACCACCACTAGAAATAGAAAAAATTGAAATTAGAGGCAAAACCAGCGTACCTACCACATCCATATGAACAAGGGGATTCAAGGTCAAACGACCCATCATTTCCGCAGTGTTATCGCCTTTTAATTTAGCAACCCATCCATGCGCATATTCATGAAAGCAAAGAGCAAATAGAAAAGGGAAAAAAATCAAAATTATATTAGATACAAATTGCATTACGTCCATAGACCCAAAGTTAGTGAAAACATCACCGAAAGTCTATTTGAAATCGTGATTTTATAGCGTTCCACAGCCGTGCGAGTCATGGTTGACTTGCCATTTTTTTGCGGTAGATTTTTTACTATTAATTTTTAAGGAGATTTCCATGACCGAGAACGCACGCCCAGCTATCACGACTCTATCTGAAGACGAAAAAGCATTCAAAGAAGCCATTCGCAGTTTTGCCGAAAGCGAAATAAAACCGATAGTCAATAAAATGGACGAAGAATCTCAAATGCCAGAATCCCTGATCAAAAAACTTTTCGAAATGGGCCTAATGGGCATTGAAACTCCGGAAAAATACGGCGGTACGGGCTCAACCTTTACCATGGCCTGCATGGCTGTTGAAGAATTAGGTCGCGTCGACGGCTCAGTGTCTGTATTAGTTGACGTGCAAAATACGCTAACGACAAACGCGTTCCTTAAATGGGGCACCGAAGCTCAAAAAGAAAAATACCTAAGCAAAATGGCAACAGAATGGGTGGGCGCCTACGCACTGTCTGAAAGCTCGAGCGGTTCAGATGCATTTGCCCTAAAACTTAAAGCAGAACAAAAAGGTGACAAGTTCATCTTGAATGGAACTAAACTTTGGATCACAAATGCGTCACACGCAAATGTATTTATTTGCTTTGCTAACACAGATTTTAGCAAAGGTTATAAAGGCATCACCGCATTCATCGTTGAAAAAGGCTTTCCAGGATTTAAAGTCGGCAAAAAAGAAGACAAATTAGGAATCCGCGCATCGTCAACGTGTGAACTTTTATTCGAAAACTGCGAAGTGCCAATGGCCAACGTATTAGGTGAAGTAGGTAAAGGCTATAAAATCGCCATCGAAACATTGAATGAAGGCCGTATTGGTATCGGCGCACAAATGGTCGGTATCGCACAAGGTGCCTACGAAGCGACATTAAACTACATCAAAACACGCGAACAGTTTGGCAAAAAACTGAGTGACTTCCAAGGTGTTCAATTCCAGCTTGCCGAAATGCGCGTTTCACTAGAAGCAGCTCGCTTGATGGTGTACAATGCGGCTCGCTTAAAAGACGCAGGCGAAGACTTTGTTGAATCCGCAGCTATGGCCAAATTATATTCGTCTCGCGCTGCTGAAAAAATCTCGTCAATGGCGATTGATCTATTTGGCGGCAATGGCTTTACAAAAGAATACCCTGTCGAAAAGTTCTGGCGTGATGCTAAAATCGGCCAGATTTACGAGGGCACAAGTAATATGCAATTGAACACAATTGCTAAAATCGAGTTGTCTTAATTAAACGTCTAAATTGTTTTATTCTTTTTCTGCTTTCATGGTTGGCGTTTACACTAACGCCAACATTGTCTTGGGCCGACACATTACGCATACCCTACCAGAATGAACTCACTGAAATTAACCCATTAAATTTACGATCGCCCTCTGGCGCGTATATCCATCACGCTTTGTTTAGAAACCTATTGTGGATAAACGACAAGAACGAGCTGATTCCAGACCTAGCCTCTAACTGCCAATGGAAAACATCATTAAAACTTCGCTGCCAAATTAAAAAAGATTTAAAGTGGAGCAACGGCGATTCTATTACGGCAAAAGATTTCCTTCAAACCTACGAATTCATTCTAAATCCAAAATCGGACTTCA
>DDTZ01000136.1:32189-71463 GCA_002344565.1 Bdellovibrionaceae bacterium UBA2351
CCAAAGATCCGGAATTTGAATACAAGCTGGCTCTACCCATGACGGCTCCAGTAAAACAGCAGAACTTCAATATGACCGTTCCACTCATTTCCTCTGGCCCTTATCGTATTAAAAAATACGACTCTAAAAGTTTAGAAATACAAATGGAAAGCAACCCGTTTTTCTATGACAAATCGAGCCGTCCAAATTTATCGTTTATTTATATTTCAGATGATTCCATACAAATTCCTTTGTTCACAAAAAAACAAATTGACCTTGTTCGCCGTGTACCTACTGCGCAAATTCCTCACTGGCGTAGCGACAAATCGTTCTTAGGGATTGAGGTTTTACGTTTTGACTACTTTGGCTTTAATTTGAACAAATTAGATAAATACACTCGGCAGGCTATGAGTGAAGTTATCGACTATTCAGAACTTCAGAGTTTGCTTAACTCGACCGGCCGCCCCGGATGCTTTGATCTTGGCACTCGGGCATTAGACAGGCCAATATGCATAGAAACAAAAGAACCGAAACGTACCAAACTCCCTTCGGCTCCTAAAACTCCAATTGATTTTGCATATTCGCATTTAGGTGGCGAAGACCATCAACGAACTGGCGAATGGCTGAAGTCCCAATGGAAAAAATATCTAGGCATCAACCTCATGCTTAAACAAATAGAGAACAAGGTCTTCATCAACACATTAAAAAACGAAGTCCCAACCGTGTTCCGCAAAGGCATACCGCTAGAAACACCTCTGTGCTATTCTGCGGTGAAAATGTTTGAGTCCGACAATCCAGAAAATTTATACAAACTGAATGATTCATTTTTAATTATCAACATTGCTAAACTAAAAAACGAAAACAAAATCGATAAACAAAAAGCCTTATGTAACTCAATTTTGGAATATTTGATTTCAAACGCCCTGATTATACCTACTGGCAAATATGAACTTTCAATTTTACTACGTGAACCATTTCATAAGCTCAAATTTAACAAACTCAACATGGCCGACTTTTCTCAATATTAAACACTTTCTTTGATGGCGCTTTTTTTGTACGCTAATACCGTATATGACACCACGATTTAGCCTCCATTTTAGGAACTTGCGACTATTTTCAGTTAAAATCATGCACTTAGTATCGCTCATGACTCTTGTCTTTCCAGCCACTGGAGCGTCAGAGGAGTTGACGAATGTAAAGGTAATTGGCGGATTCGGAGCCGAGTGTACAGAATCGAGCCCTGCTAACACAAATTACTTGCAACCTATGACCTTCAATATGATTGATTCCAAAAAATCGGGATCTGTGACCAACGCCGAATTTGAAGTGCAGTTTGTTGAGTGTGCAAAAAACAAATGGTCAAAATTAAAAAACATAAAAACAGAATTCAACCAAGACATTACCGATGAAACCAAACAACACTACAAAGAAAAAACAACCTATGGGCAATTTCGCGTAGAAATCAAAAATTCAAAAGGCGAAACTATTCAAACGATTCCTTTTACCAGCAACAAAGGGCGCTTCACATTTAAGGTTAAGCTTAATAGTTTAGATTTTGCAAAAGATGAAGAAACTAAAACCAAATTCGTCGATGTAATTGTCATGGCAAATAGGTCTCGTCAAAATGCAGCGGACTATTACTATGAAGATGTGAATTGGGGTCGTGTTCGCCTACCCCTCACTCAACCAGAGAACTAAGCCGCTATTATTTTAAATACGTTATTCCATCCAAATGAGGTAGCAATCTATTCTCAGGAACCCAAAGATAGCCGTTCTCACATTTAGTCACGGCATTAGAGTACTTTTGCTTTCCCTGTTTATCTAAGCAACCACCCCAGCTGTTTCTGACTATGATATGGCAAGAGTTTCTTAAAAACTCGCGTCCCACGATGGTTGAGGCGTGAAGAACACCCTGGCCTTGATAGGCGCCACTCAAAAACTCGGGGAAATAGCTAATACTAGATACATTTTTCTTGTCTATCTGCTCGTGCACCATTTCCAAAATCTGGTGTGAGTCTTTGATTTGGGTATACACAACCGGCCCCTTTGGCGGCACCGTCGCATATTCGCCTCCAACATAACGATAAATCGCCACTTCGTTTTCAGGAGCCTTAAATCGAGAGGCATACGGACAAAATATATCTAAATATTTTATGCCAATCTCTGTAGAGCGAGAGTTCTGCATTAAATTCTGCAATGTCTTAACATCGAGTCTAGAAATCAACGGATTTTCCAAGTAGATTTTTGCGTAGTAATCAATAAAACCGGCATTGGTTCCGTTCGGCAAAACCTTATCATACTCACTTTTTAATAAACCTAGCTGCGCAAATTGTTTCTTCACACCAATCTTAGCCCTCATATCGATAACGGCCGCATCCACGGTAGCCAAACAGAGTCCTTTAAAAAACGAACTCGTTTCAGTCTCGTTAAACCTGTACGTAGCAAACCGAATCGCATTGCGAACGGTACCTGCTTCTGCACTCACGCGCTCGGCATCACTCAGATTTTGCAGCAAAGCCATATGGATTGGCGAAACCGCTTGGCCGCCAAGAACATTTCGATATTTATACGTGAGTAGATCTGAACCGGAATACGCATAACACCAACCTATATCCTGCTGATCGTAAGGCGTGCCGAAATGGTTTGATAAATTCACATACGAACAACGTTCCGCTAGGGACTCTATTGTTACACTCAGTAGAAAAAATAAAATGATTAACGAAAATTTCACAAGGTCTAGTTATATCTCAACTCCACTGTATTTAAAAGAAATGCAATTCTTGTCATTACTGTCGAAATTATCGACGATTTTTCAGTACTTAAATCGATTTAGCCCACTAAAGGTTTAGGTAATAGATCCGATCTGATCCCTATCAACGTATTAAGACCTAAGGAGGTTCCTAATGGCTGACAAAAAACCAAATCTAGTACCAAACAATGTCGTATCTCTTGCTGATGCTCGTTGCCAGGCTGAAGGCTGCAAAGCTAAACATACGCGCGCTAGTTTTTGCGCTGAGCATTTTGAATGGTTCAAAGCGGGCCTGATCACTAAAGAAGGAAAACAGGCTTTAGACTTTGACAAGAAATATCAACATTTCATGGCAGCTAAGAAAAAAGCCGCTTAAGAAGTGTTCCCTTTCTAATTTTTTAAAGATACTATCGAGGCCTCAGTGGAGGAGGTCTTATGAAATCAACACCCAGGACGGCGCTTATCACCGGCGCATCAAGCGGTATCGGATACGCGACTGCCCAGAGGTTTCATCTCGCCGGCTACTTCATATATCTTCTTGCCCGCGACCAACAAAGACTTACCGAACTTCATCAACAACTTCCTAACTCTAAAATTATTAGCTGCGATCTTTCAGACCCCAAGCAAATTGAAAATTTGCCGAACCAAATTGACTTCAGCACACTGGATGTTCTTGTGAATAATGCTGGAATCTATTTTTCTAGGGCCGGCGATGAGTTTTCTCAATCCGACTGGAGTCTTATGTTTCAAGTAAACGTGTTTTCAGTGGCGCAGCTTAGCGCCTTGGCCATCTCCCACTTTAAACGCTCTAAAAGAGGCTCTATCGTAATGATTTCCTCTACCCTAGCTCATAAGCCTACTCCGATGACAGCCGCTTACTCAGCCTCTAAAGCCGCTATTCAAAACTTAACTAAAACATTAGCCCTTGAAGGTGCGCCTTTTAATATTCGTGTCAATTGCGTGTCCCCAGGCATAGTTGAAACACCTATTCACAATTTGGCCAAGCTTGATGTAGAAGCAAGACAAAAACGCGCTGATCTAATGCACTCTTTGCAGCCCTTAGCACGGATGGGTAAGCCCAACGATATCGCTGAAGCCGTTTATTTTCTGGGCTCCGAAGCCAGCGCGTGGACCACAGGATCCATTCTTGATGTCGATGGCGGGATAAACATCAAATGATATTAATACTAACTTTCGAATTCGCGGCCGCCCATTTTTACGAAAATAAAGCGTGGACGACCCAAAAAAACAATGAGGTCTTTGGAAAATGTTATACGCCTCACGGTCACGGCCATAACTATAAACTTGAGCTCGAGGTCGATATAGGAAAGCATGCCCCAAACAAAGCTAAAAAAGCTATTCTTGAACACCTTCAACCGCTCATCCAAACGATCGACCACAGTCATTTGAACTTCGACGTACCCTATTTCAAATCCTTAGTCCCCACGACTGAAAATATTTCCCTGTACTTAAAGGATCAAATCGAATTACCGGTACTCTATCGAGCCAAACGCCTGCGGCTATTTGAAATGGATTCCATTTTTGTCGAGCTTACTATATAACACAGCCTCTACAACCGAGGTTTATCGTGTCTAGTGAGTCAACAGAAGTTCTACGCCTATCCAAATTAATGTCGGAACGTGGCCTATGCTCCCGCCGTGAAGCTGACGAGCTCATCTCTAAAGGACACGTTTACGTCAATGGTGTTAAGATATCTGAACTTGGCCATAAGGTAACTCGCGATGTGCGCATTTCGTTAGAATCAGAAGCAATGGCAGCGCAGAAAAAAATCATCACGGTTCTTTTGAATAAACCCGTTGGCTATGTTTCGAATTTACCAGAACGCAGCTACAAGCAAGCTTTGGATTTAATCACGGGCGATCGGTTCCACGGCGATGTCGAACGTGAGTTGCCAAAAGACTTCTGGCGCTCTATCGAAAATGCTCCTAAAAACTTATCTGTGGTTGGGCGTTTAGATATCGAATCGCAAGGTCTATTGATCCTAACCCACGACGGCCGCCTAGTGAAAGCGATTATAGGCGAAGATTCCGATGTAGAAAAAGAATATATCGTCCGTGTTCGTGGTGACTTAACAGAAGAAGGCCTTGAACTACTGAACCATGGCCTATCTATCGACGGTGAGCCTCTCAAAGAAGCTCAGGTATCATGGCTAAATGAGGATCAATTAAAATTCATTCTTAAAGAAGGCAAAAAACGCCAAATCCGCAAGATGTGCGAAATGGTTGGCTTAGAAGTTCTGGGACTAAAACGCGTACGTATCGGAAAGCTTCCGTTAGGTTCACTACCCGAAGGCCGCTGGCGCCTAATGAGTGAAGACGAAAAAAACCTCTTCCTAAAATAATTTGTAAAAATATCAAAGACTGTCTCCAAACTTGTCACTTCTAGAATGCGAAATGCCTTTTATTTTAGAATTACGAAGGCATGCTTTTCGCTATTCATACCGCGGGCGATTACGCTTTTTAAGGGATGGTTACCATGGTACGTTTTTTACTTGTTTTATTAGCCACTAAAATGACATTTGCTTCGACCGAGTCGATCGATTCTGAGTGCCGAATTCAGGCAAAGGAAACAGCAATTACAGCCTATCAATCGTGCGTAAAAGAATCCCGCGCTCAAAAGATCGATGAAATCCGCAAGGAATATCAGTCTAAACTTCAAGAATTAAAATCTTACTACGACGGCGAAATGAAAAAGATGAGCCTTACACAAAAAACTCAGCTTGATGACACTAAGCCTGACGAGGCGACTGTTGTGGTAAAGAAAAAAGGTAAAGGCTCAAAAATGAGTGCAACTAAATCGAGCGGTCTGCCGGCAAAAAAGACATCTAGCAAATCTTTGCCAGTAAGAAATGTGGAGCCTGAAATGGCTCCACAGCAAGACTCATCCACGATGGCCCCAACTCCGGAGAGCAGTGATGCGGCCGAAATCGTGAATGTTGATGAGGGAAGTGCGATCTAATTATTTTTTCGCCGGAGCAGCTGCCGTAGCGGCTGCTTTTTCCAACGGAAGAACAACACGAACATTCACTGTATCTTTCACGCCGATTCCCATATATCGAATCCCTGCGATATTATAATCTGGTAAATTCAAATCAAATTTTGCTTCCACTTCTTTGTCATTTAAAGGTTTATAGGTTCCTTTAATTTCTTTTTCTACGCCACGAATTTTAATTTTACCAATACCTTTGCCATCTTTGCCTTTACCCGAAGTCAAAATGGCCTCCGGAAACTTACCGACTTCAAGGTATTTGTTTTTCATGTGATCATCACGCAGATCCATGTTTGTAGTCAGTGTTTTAAGATCCACTGAAACGCCCTGAGGAATATACTCGCCATTCTGAAGGACGACTTTGCCTTTTACGCCTTTCGCAGTGGCTGTAAATTTCTTCCCCATTGTAACAGAGAAATCGACATCAGCGACTGGTTCCGCAAATACAAATGAACTCAACATTAATAAAACGATCGAAATTTTCATAGGTGCTCCTGTTAGAAACAGTATACCCGATTTCAAATCGTTTAAGAACGTCCTGATTTTTATTGTTTGATAATGAAACATCGAAATCTTATGTTAAATTTTCTGGCTGAAGTGTATCCGAAATAATACTATTAACACCCAACGCCACTAAGCTTTTTGCTGTGTCGAGATCATTCACTGTCCACGCCGAAGTCAAAACATTAAACTTCTTTAATTTCGAGATTAAATTAGAGTTAAACATAGAATAACGAATATTTAAAACATGTGGCTCGACCAACGGAACCGTCCACATTCTTTTTAGATAGTAGAAGTTCCATATTTCCGGCTCATCCGTCACAAGCAGAGCGCGCGTCAACTGACGATCTATAAACTTCACACGCAGCAAGGCCCACGGATTAAAACTAGAAATCATCACCCGATCCGCACATTGATGCTGATTGATTAATTCAACGACAGCATCTTCAATTGGAAATTGATAAAAATTCTTACTCTTTATTTCAATGTTTAAAAAATCAGGCTTGTTTTCGGTCGTTAAAACATCCGATAACTTTGCGAACGTTCCGATCCGAATCAAATCAGAGTAGGACAACTCCGACACATTGACGTTTAGACGATAACGATTTCTTAAACTAAAATCATGATAAACAACGGGAACACGATCCCGCGTAATCTGAACATCAATTTCGGCCATTTGATAGCCTTTATCTTTTGCCGCCGCCAATGATTCCATTGAATTTTCTGGTATGGATTGCTGATGGTAACCTCGATGCGCCTGAACAACAGGCAGAGACCAATCATGATTCCACGCAGAGAACGCGCCCATCATTAACGGCCAACTTGCCCAATCACTTTTTATCGATTTTAAAATTGTCTCGGGTCCCATACACTTTCCATTCTTGGTCTTTTGTGGCGATCGTACCATTTAAGTTACTATCGCCATGAAGAGTCGCATTCATCCTGAATGAACTCTGTGATTCTACTTTCAACTGTATATCCTCTGCGACCTGAGTTAATTTAATTTTCGGTTTGATTATCAGCTCTGGTAAAGTCAAAACCAGATCAGCCAGGCGCTTTTGCATCATTTCTGTATTCTGCCAGCTGTCGGCCTTGACATCAATTTCCTGGTTTTTACTTGTGTTTCCCGACACAGAAAAAGCGACATTAGCCAAGCTAACGTACGTATGTTGAATAGACTTTAGTTTGCCAGTAGCCTTATATGTGACATTTTGCTTTCCACCGTTTGCCTTTAATACTAAGTCGTCAAACAACAAGGGCCTATCAACACCCGTCAATAACTCAGATGTTGCATCTGTTAAGGCAAAGTTTTTCAGATGACCGTCCAAATCGAAGGTTTTCAAATCATCCGACTTTAATTGAAAATTTCCCTCGACAACGCCTCGTTGATTTTTAATATCTTGAGCGTCAAAATTAAAACGTTTCTTAACCATACTTCCCGTTAATTTTCCAATTTGAAATGATTCGGTTTTGCGTGTGCTATGCGCAGAGAAAACCACATCTAACCCTTTTACTGAGCCATTTAATTTAATAGAGGCTTCCGACTGGTAATCTACTTGTCCATCAAACTGGCCAAGACTCGAAATCTGATCTGGAATCGCAGCACCTAAATTCAAAGAAAATATTTTTGATAAATTGACGCCCTTCATTTTTAATTCAAACGAGTTAGGGGCCCCCGAAATACCCTTTAAATAACTTAAATTTTCAACAGAGAACTCACCCAAATCGCCATTAATTAAAACATCTTTAATTTCTACACTGGATGAAGGCAAATGATTCATTAAACCTTCTATATAGAGTTTAGAGCTTATCCAATTGGATTTTAAATTTATGTCTCTAGGAACTTTCGCTACAAAACTCTGAAGCAGAGAAAGCGATACGTTTTTCAACTCTGCTTGCAACTGAAACTTTTTATCCTCTAGTCGATTAACTAACTGAGCAGAAAAGAAACCCTCTCGCAAGGAACCCAATAAATTAGACTTAATGATTTTCTCCGGAAACTCATTGTATTCAATCTTTAGATTTGCCGACGCCTTCCCCTCTGCCGTTTTAACAAATGGCGCCAAATCCAGATCACCTTCCATGAATAAAATTTTAGGATGCGACGAACGATTCTCGATCACGATATCTTTTAACGAAAAGTAGTCATATTTTTCATCAGGGTAGAAAATTTCGAGCCTATTAATTCGTACTCGTTCGATTTCATTCCGAAGCGATGATTTTTCCACTCGATCCACGATCGTGATCTGATTTTTCTTCTTTGATTCAACACCAGCTGCACCGGCCCCATTTACCACACTTGGCCTATCACACACCGGCGTACGCTCGGTGATTTCGATTTTGAAGTCTTGAATTTCGATCTCACTGACTAGTTGACCGTCGATAATATATTTCACCAGCGACAGAGGAATCTTCACTCGTTGGGCAAAGCCCCCAGACTTCATATAACAACTTGATTCTGAGGCGATTTTTACATCATTTGCATATAATCCAATGGTCGGCGTAATCCCGTCTTTGAAATATAGCCCAACGGTCCCATGCTGAATTCGCCAGTCAGTACCGACATTGGCGATAGCTTCCGTTAGCCGCCCGCGGAACCAGTCCGACTGCGCAGCCGTTCGAATAGATAAACCGACAACAACAGAGAAAATTAGACCTACGAACAAAATAAAAAAACCTGGTTGTTCTGAAACCAGGTCATTTTCTTTAATGGGGCGGCGATCATTTTTATATTCCACAGATGGAATCAATTATAAGAACTAGATAAATTTAAAATCAACAACTTCAAATTCTTTATCACCTTTTGGTGAATTCACTACGATCACATCACCTTTAGTTTTCCCAATAAGAGCACGCGCAATCGGTGAAAGAATGGATACTTTGCCTAATTTTACATCAGCTTCATCTACACCAACGATTTGGTAACGGGCTTGTTCATCTGTTTCGATATCTACTAGATCAACTGTAGCGCCAAACACGATTTTATCTGATTTAATAGTTTTAGGATCTACAACTTCTGCCGTAGCCAATTTGTTTTGAATATCACCAATACGGCCCTCGATTAGGGACTGGCGCTCTTTAGCCGCATCATATTCCGCGTTCTCAGAGATATCACCATGTGATCGCGCCTCATCGATCGCTTTGATAATACGCGGACGTTCTTCCACCGTAAGGCGTCTTAACTCTTGATCTAGTAAGCTTTTCCCGTAAACTGTCATCGGCATTTTATCGTTCATATGATCCTCATTTAACACTTAGCAAAATAAAACACTCAGTTAGGCAAAGATCCTATCTGAGGCCGTGTTTTTTAGCCGATTATTCGACTTCTAGCAATACAAAGGATTAGATTATCACAACGTTGCGCGTTATTAATCCTCTAAATTTTAAAGAATTATAATCTTTATAGATATTTGCCGATAAGTCGAGACAGCTAAGCACGACCCTGCAAGGTGAGGAATTTTGAAACCACTCGTTGATCTAATCAAGAGCTCCAATAAGATAGTCCTAACTACCCACAAAGATTGCGATGGGGATGGCTTAGGATCTGAATTAGCGTTATTTTATGCCCTTAAAAAAATGGGTAAGGATGTCCAAATCGTTCATGTCGACCTCCTACCTAAACGTTACGAAAACTTTTTAAACAAAGACCTATTCCATTTATTTCGACCAACCCTGTTCGACACCCCAGTTGATCTGTGCTTAATTTTCGACACAAACGACGAACGCCTGATCGAGCCTCTGTATTCCGAGATTCAAACAGTGTGCAAAAATATCGTATTCATAGATCATCATCCCCTTTTGAAATCGGGACCATTACCAGCGAAGGCGTTCATCGATACTACGGCCGCCAGCACAGGGGAAATTGTTTACCATGTCATAAAAAATTTGGACGTGCCTCTAGACACCTCAATTGCCGAATCGCTATATCTAAGCATTGTGTTCGACACCCAGCTCTTCCGCTATGTTCGCCGCTCACCAATGTCGCACCAAATCGCCATTGAAATTCTTCCGCTGATTCCGTCTCCAGAAGCTATCCATAGGAATTTGTTCGGCGGACAAACTCCAGAAAAGATCAGCTTCATCTCTAAAGCCCTGGGCAAAATCGCCTATTACTTAGATAATAGAGTGGCCATCGTTCTTCTTCATAGCAAAGAAATTCAAGATTTTGGATTAACAGCAGAAGACACACGCGACGTTGTTGATAAAATTTTAGATATCGATTGCGTCGAGGTCGCTATACTTTTTCGTGAAGACAGCAAAGATCGCTATAAGATTAGTTTCAGATCAAAGTCAACGCTGGATGTTCTTGAAGTTTCGGAACTATTTGGCGGCGGCGGACACCATCACGCCTCAGGTGCCATGATTGAAGGCGAGTTTTTAAAGATTCGCGATCAAATTATTGATTACTTTAAGAAAAAGCTGGAATGAATCAAGCTAGAACCAATCAAAAACGGCGATCACCCATCATTTGTCGCTGCAACAACGTAAGTGAAGACACCATCAAGCAAGCCATCGTCGATGGCTGTGATACCCTAAACAAACTTTTCGACGCAACAGCAGCGGGTGTAGGTCCCTGCGGAGGCAGCTGCCGAAAAGTAACCGGTCCTCTTTTAGAGTACTATTTAAAACACAAAACCTTTCCCACTAGTGCCAAAGATAGCTCATCGAATGGTGCCAAAGGGACAACCAAAAAATAACTCTGCTAACGTCTAGTTGAAAACTATTTTTCAATTACTCTAGCCCCGTCCATTTGCTAGTATTTATATAAATGGCAAGAAAAGAAACCACACTCACCACTCGTAGACAGTGGGCAAATAGATTATTAGTTTATTTACTTATCTCTTTGATATCACTGAGTATCGCTGATTTGGCTATTCTAAAAGTTCGATTTTTCTTTTTGCCTGAACGTACTCAGAAAAATGCCATGCGCCCGATCCCACCTAATCCAATTAAAAGCCGTGATTTTTTTCAACCTATCGTGACTCGAAATTTATTTTCTTCTAAAGGTGAAATCCCGCCCGAACTACTGCCTAAAGGCGTTGATGCCAAACCAAAAGACAACGAACCTATCTTAAGCAGCTTGCCGTTAACCTTGGTGGGAACATTAGTGCATTCAAACCCTGACAAATCTATCGCTGCTATTGAACTCAAAACAAAAAACCAAATCACCTCGTTCGCTACTGGCAAAGAAATTGAAGGTTTAGCTAAAGTAGAAAAAATCACGCGAGGCAAAGTGATCTTACGAAATTTAAGTGCTGATCGACTAGAATATATCGAAATGAAAGATGCCAATAAAGTATCATTTGATGCCAAACCGAAACCAGTGGTCGAAACCACGGGCAATTCTGTTATTCAAAAATCGGGCGACAACAAGTTTGAAATTAAAAAATCAGACTTAGAAGATAAACTAAAAGATATTCAAAGTATTTTATATCAGGCACGTGCGGTTCCCGCTAAGCGCCCCGGTTCGGGTGAAACGTATGGGTTTAGATTACTAGAAATTCAAGCCGACAGTATCTATACTCAATTAGGTTTACAGGTGATGGATGTTATCACAAGTGTTAACGGAACTCCGGTGACGTCAACACAACAGGCTTTAGAAATGTATCAAGCGCTTCGTAATTCTCCAAACATTAAACTTGGAGTTGAACGTGGTGGAAAAACTGAAGAGCTTTCTTACACTGTTAAATAGTGACGGTAGCTATGTTCATCAAATGATTTGATGAACAAAGAGAGCATAACAAAGGGCGAGGGTTTACGGATGAAAAAAATAAAAAAATCGCTAGCTGTGCTAAATGCAGTTGCTCTGGTTGGACTCAACACACTGACCGGATCTATTGCTCACGCACAAGAAGAGTTTCCACCCCCACCGCCCGATTTTGGTGATTTTGATACACCCCAGGCTCCACCGTCAAACGGCGCGCTTCCTTCAGGCATGGGTAGCTCTTCAAATGGGTCTACCGACGGCAATGGCAAAAAAGGCATCAGCTTAAATTCAAATCAAAAGCAAAAGTTTTCACAGGCGAGTGTTGAAGACATTAATTCTGCAAATTTTCCAGAGACGATCGAATCCTTCGATTTCCCGAATGTTGAGATCACGGATGTCATCAAAGCGATTTCCGAACTAACCGGCAAAAACTTTATTATCGATCCTGGCGTTCGCGGAAAAATCACCATCATTGCGCCAAGTAAAATCACTGTAGCCGAAGCCTATAAAGCGTTCCTATCAGCTTTAGCAATCAACGGCTTCACCGTTGTTCCTTCAGGCAGCTTTTTAAAAGTTAAATCTGGCCGAAACGCACAACGTGATAATATCGAAACGTATTCTGGATCTTACTATCCAAATACAGATCAAATGATCACTCGAATTATTCACTTAAAACACATTTCTGCAGACCAAGTGAATAAAGATCTACGAATTCTTCCATCGAAAGATGGTGAAATGAATGTATACCAACAGACAAACTCTATCATTATTTCCGACTGGGGCGCTAATATTGATCGCGTGATGAAAATCATCAATCAATTAGACGTGCCAGGATTTGACGAGCAACTGGAAGTGGTTCGTATTCGCTACGCCAAAGCCAAAGACATCGCAGACCTTGTCGACAAAATTGTAAACAAAGGACAAGGAACAAATCGCGGTGGCGTCGGTGTTACAGGTGGTTTCGGCGGCGGTGCTCCTCGTTTTTCTCGACCGGGTGGTTCGTCGAATCAGCAAGGCAATAGCTTTTTCATGGCTATTCCAGATGACAGAACAAACTCGATCATTATCGTTGGCAACAAATCAGGTATCGTTCGTGTTAAAAAATTGATCGGTCAGCTTGATTTCAGAACAAACCCTGAAGATCAAGGTGGCGTGTTCGTATACTACGTAAAACATGGGGATGCGAAAAAAATCGCTGCGGTTTTACAAGGCGTATCTAAAGATGCGGCCCCGAAGACAACTCCAGGATCTGCAAATCAACCGCCTCCGTTTTTTGCTCCCCCAATGGGCTTAGAAGGCGATACCAAATCAAGTGGCGCTGTTTTTAGCGGCGAAGTAAAAATCACAGCCGATGAATCTACTAATAGTTTGATCATCACGGCTGGCAAAGGCGACTACGACACCGTCATTAACTTATTAACCAAAATTGATATCGCTCGTGACCAAGTATTCGTTGAAGCGATTATTATGGAAATGAGTGCAGGCGATGGCTTTGGTTTCAAACCATCTTATTATAATTTTGCTTCAAGCAACGGTATTGCTCGTCAAAGCTTCTCGGGCGGCTTGAAAGCTGATGAGGTAATCAACCCACTTGCAGGTGTTGGTACGGTTTTAGGCTTCGGTTCAGGTAGCGAAGTTGAACTAACTATCGGCACAACGAAACAAAAAGTTCCGTCTTTAATCGGTTTAATCAATCTATTAAAAAAGACAACAAAAGCTAACATTTTATCACGTCCACAAATTTTAGCGATGGACAACCAAGAGGCGTTAATTCAAGTGGGTGATAAAGTTGTAACGGGTGCTAACTCGACAACGAATCAAGGCGTAACTGTTGAAACGCCGATCTTTGAAGAAGCACTCATCGAGCTTAAATTAAAACCGTTCATCAATCCTACTAGCAAGTCTGTTCGTATGGAAATTGATCAAAGCGTGAAACAACCGTCTTTAAGCGCATCAACTCCTAAGGCATTCCAGGATAAAACGCAGCCGCTTGCGACTCGTAAAATCAAAACATTCATCGTCGTTAACGATGGCGACACCGCGGTATTGGGCGGTTTGATTAAAGATCGCGAAACGGAAGATATCGTAAAAGTTCCTTTATTGGGTGATCTTCCTTTGCTTGGTTGGTTGTTTAAATCAAAAGAGACAAATAAAGAAAAAGTTAACATGCTGGTATTCTTAACTCCGAAAATTATTCGTAGCGAAGGCGACTCTAAGCAAGTTATGGGTAAACGTTTAGATCAACACATTGACTTTATTAAAGCTCAAGGCGGCGTAGACCCGTATGGCGGCATTATTGACGAAGTTCAAAAACGTTCAGCATTAGTCCCTAAAGATAATGCCCCGGTTGATGACAACGCTCCTGAAACGGATACTGAGTAATATGTCAGTTGAAATTCAGAATTTACTACAAAAATCTACGGGACTTTCCCCAGAGCAGCTTAAGACTCTGTGGAACAATACCTCTATGATACGTAGTGAGAGCATCGGTGACGCTCTTTCAAAAAAGACATTTCAAAATGCCGAAGAGCTAGTTTCCGAACTTTGCAAAGAACTGGGTTTAGACTTCATGAAGGATATCCCTTACAATGATATCTCGGCAGACTTAGTTCGCGAAATTCCGATTAACTATTCTAAGCAAAATTCAATTTTGCCCTTCAAAGAAGAATCTGACCAAGTCATCGTACTCGTTTCGAATCCTTTAAATATCAAAGCCTTGGATGACCTGCGGGTTCTTTTTGGCAAACGCATTAAACCGGTTGTAACTCTGGCCGGTAAACTACTAGACGCTATCAACCGCGTTTACGAGAAATCAACCGCTAATCTATCCGGTTTAGATGAAATCGATGAAGAAGAAGTGGATCTTGAGGATGGTATCGTCGATCTTTTAGAGGCCGGCGAAGACGACGCGCCGGTGATCAAACTCGTAAACTCATTACTGTTTCGTGCGGTAAAAGAAAAAGCATCTGATATTCACATCGAACCCTATGAAAAAGATATGGTCGTACGTTTCCGTATCGATGGTATTTTGTTTGATATTTTTAAACCACCTAAGAAACTACAGAATGCAATCTCATCACGTATCAAAGTTATGGCGAATTTGAATATCGCCGAAAAACGTTTACCCCAAGACGGTCGTATCCCTCTAAAGGTCGGCGGCAAAGATATCGATATTCGTCTTTCAACCGTGCCTACTGCGCATGGTGAGCGTTTAGTTATGCGTCTTCAAGATAGATCGAATGTCATTTTGGAATTAGAGCAACTTGGTTTTTCTGAAGGCAATCTAACTAAAATCGATGACTTGTTAGCTCGTACCTACGGTATTATGCTCGTAACTGGTCCAACCGGTTCCGGTAAATCGACAACACTCTACGCATGTTTATCGCGCTTAAATTCTACAGATGTAAATATCCTAACCGTTGAAGATCCAGTGGAACAACGTATTCACGGTATTGGACAAGTGCAGGTGAACGCTAAAATTGGCCTCACCTTTGCGGCCGGTTTAAGATCGTTCCTACGTCAAGATCCGGACATCATCATGATCGGTGAGATTCGTGACCTTGAAACAAGTGAACTTGCCATCAATTCTTCTCTAACAGGTCACTTGGTTTTATCAACACTCCACACGAACGATGCTGCCGGTGCATTTCCCCGCCTCATTGATATCGGGGCCGAGCCATTCTTAATCGCAACGTCGATTTTAGGCGTGATCTCGCAGCGTCTCGTGCGCGTTCTATGCCCTCACTGTAAAGCGCCGCACGATCCTTCCGACTTTGAACTGAACACCCTAGGCATCACTCGTCAGCAAGCGACGGTAGCTCAAATTTCTAAAGCGGTGGGCTGCAACCAGTGCAATCAAAAAGGCTATGTTGGTCGAACGCTCATTCAAGAGTTACTTCCCGTCACAGATGACATACGCTCTCTAATCATGCAAAAGCGTGATGGTAACACGATCAAGAAACAAGCTGTTGCCAATGGCATGGTCACGTTCCGTGAACATGGCATGCAGAAAGTTCTTGCCGGAATTACAACTATTGAAGAACTTCTAAGCAATACACAACTAGATATTTAAAAAGGCGCCTCCGGCGCCCGATGGCTGACTAATAGGCTTCGAGTACAGTGACGCCGAATTCGGCAAATCCTCTTTCTCCGGTTTGAGCAATAAGTTCCACACGAATACCATCGATGACATCAGAGCTCAGAGCGGCGACCGAGATCAATCCTTGAACTTTGTATGTGCAGTTACCACCATAGGCCAACACATCAGAGAAATAGGCTCCCCGCTTGCCTGTCAAAGCAAAACCAACGGCACCTAATAGTGTTGAGTACGTCTGCTGAAACGGTCTCCACACGCCTGCCTGATCACGACGGGCAACAACTCGTGCTTTAAAATTGTTTCGCCCATTCAGAACATAAGTATCGATAAAATCATAACCATTATGACAGTTGATATTTCTATACAGTAAATTTCGATTAGATACATATTCTAACCCACGAACATGTCGACCGGATACCAAGCCTTGAGCGTAGTACACGTCGTTCTTTTTACCGACTCTACCCTGATTCAACGCTTCGTCATCAATAGTATAGCGATATTGAATTGGAAATTCTTTTACTAGCGTTCTTGGCCCTTGCCCTGGGAAACTTTGAATCAACGTTAACCTCACGGCTTTTGCTTGATTGCGCTCACTAACCGGAATCACTCGTGATTCACTATTATCAAACAAACGATAATTATAACCAAATGCAGTCGCCCACCCTACTTTATCAAATTGAATTTTAGTTATATCTTCATCTGTTCGACCATCAAAAAAACCAGCTAAACGATCCCAACCGACCTCTGAATCCGCATCTACTTCAAATGGCTGCAAACTGCCTAAACTACCTTCCGTTGCAAATAGCCCAGAAAATACCTTAGCCCCTGAATCGATTTCTTCTAATGTCACTTTCATTTGTATCTGATCGGGTGGATCACTTGGCTTTTGAGCTAATCCGCTGTTTTCATTTCCCAGATCAGGACGCGTAAGGTGAGCATTTTCCGAGCACGATATAATAAGTATAGCTAAAGAACCTAAAAGTATTTTTTTCATCACAAACCCCTACTTACATTCTTTCTTCAAGATACGCGTCCAAACCTTAATCTCTACACGTCGATTAACTAAATGATCATCCTCTGTATCACCTAATTTAATTAATTCCTTTTTACCTTTACCTTTTGTTTCAAGCAGTTTCGGCTCTAGCCCCAACTCAAGTAAAGCAATCGAGATTTTCTTTGCACGACTCTTGGATAATTTAAAATTGTAGCTGTCGGTTCCCGGTTTTGAGGCGTGACCATGGATGCTGACGTGACTGATATTATAGAAATGTTCTTTTGTGTATGCTATGAGTTTTTCAAACTCGGGGCGAGATATATCATTAACGATATCCTTGTTGTTATCAAAACGAATCATCGCACTGTATGTTTCTTCGACTTTATCGACATCGTAACATTCTGGATTTTTATTTACAGGTGTGTTTACGATATCATTTGCTACCGCTGGTTCCGAATGTTTTGGTTCATCCTGGGGCGAATATTTCAACCCCCCATACAAACGCGTATCTAATGGTTCACTACTGTTGATGCTATCGATTCCCACTCCAGCAAAATATGCCATGTCAGCACTCGCTGCATATCGAACACCCACTTTTAGTTCATTCGGATTAAACACAGTCTTCACGGGCAAAGTCCATGTTTTTTCAAAATCTGTAGTCATAGCTAAGCGGTCTGTGATTGGAAAAAATAAACCTATGCTTCCGTGTACACGCTGCGTTTGGTTTAGATTCTCATCAACATCGTCTTTCGCTTTAGAATTCCCCAAATAACCTAATTTAACTACGTACTGCAGAAGCGTCATATTCTGCTCAAACGCAAATGCTAGGCCTAGTCCCGCCCCGGAATCACTCGTATATCGTTCCCCATTACCCGTCGGTGCGGTCGCTAGCGCATGAACACCCCATGCTGTCGTAGCTGTAATAGGACGACGATAGTTTAATCTTAAATTGGTATCAGCCACTCCGAACTCAGTATCACCAGAAATTTTGGATTGAACAAAGGATCCCGTAAGCCCCAAACTCCAACTCTCATTCAAACGATAGGCTGCACCAAAATTCAGAGTCTGAAACCAATCGATCACTGAGGTGTACGTTTTCTGATTATTTTCAGACTTCAAGGTCAGAGGCGATGACTTGTAAGAATACCCCAAAGTCATAATCCACTTTCGATATTCAGGCGCCAAAGAGTCGTCTAGACCGACTGATTCTGTTGACTCGTACAAAAAGGAGTTAGAACGCTCATAGTATTGAATATTGGTTGCGGCATGCGAATTACAGGTGATCGCTAATAGTACACTAAGTAGTAGTTTCTTGCTCACCAGATGATTATATTATTTTAAATATGTGGTACAACAATTAGTCCGCCTCACCCTGACTTAAGGTAAGGCTAGCTTTTCTATGAAGTCACGCGCTCAACGGACAGAATACCTTTAATCTTTTGCATTTCAAAAATAGTTTGCTGCAGTTGGGATGAGTCCTTAACCGAGATATCAAACAAGCAAATCGCTTTCTTATCTTTAGTCGTGCGAATATTCGCAGATTGGATATTGATTCCTAATGCCGAGAATGACTCTGTCATCGTTTTTAGCAAACCTGGAATATCCAAGCACGTAATCTTCATACGCACTACGCGCTCCATACCTTCGCCAGCTTGTTTCACATTCCACGACACATCCACTTTACGCAATTGATCTAACTCAAACGCCTTCTTACAATCACTACGATGAATAGCCACACCACGGCCGCGCGAAATGAATCCGATAATTGGGTCACCAGGAATCGGCGAACAACATTTCGCAAAATGAACGAGCATATCATCCATACCCTCAACCGAGATGAGTGATTTAGTACGTTTTAATTTTTGCGAAGCACCTTTGAGCACTTTCTCCATGAAAGAAGATTCTTTTGGAGCCTTCTCTTCCAAATTTTGTTTAGGAGCTAAACGATCTACTAAATGGCGAGGCTCTAACTTTCCGTACCCAACCTTAATGTACATTTCATCAAGGCCATGTACACCGCCATCCTTAAGGAACTTCTCAAACTCTTCGCCTTTTAAGTAACGAACAGCAGCCAATCCAAATTTTCTAAATTCCTTTTCAACCAATTCTTTACCAAGAAGCCAACTACGTTTTCGCTGCTCTTCCTTAACGAATACACGAATTTTACTTTGCGCTTTACTGGTAATACAAAATTTTAACCAGTCTTTTGATGGCGTCTGCGTTTTCGAAGTAACGATTTCAACAGTATCACCATTTTTTAACTTGTGTTTAAGCGGAACCATTTTCCCGTTAATGCGCGCACCCGCACACTGGTTACCTAAATCAGTATGAATAGCATACGCAAAATCGATGGGTGTCGCCCCATCGGGCAATTCTTTAACATCACCATTTGGAGTAAACACATAGATCTCTGTTTCAAACATTTCTGTTTTAACGGTATCTAGGAATTCCTCTGGGTTACGAACGGTTTGGTGCCAAGCGACTAGATCACGCATCCAGTTTGATTGCCCAATCGCTTCATCTTCGATTTTACCACGCTCTTTATACTTCCAGTGCGCCGCAATCCCGCGTTCGGCAATCAAGTGCATCTCTTCCGTACGGATTTGAATTTCAATACGATCACCACCCGGCCCAAGGACTGTGGTATGTAGTGAACGATAATTATTTGTCTTAGGCATAGCAATGAAGTCTTTAAAACGCCCAGGAACAGGCTTCCACAATGCATGGATATGTCCTAGAACTTCATAACATTCAGGAATGCTAGCTACGATCACTCGAAACGCTAGAACATCGAACACTTGTTCATATTCGATATTACGAGCCTGCATTTTTCTATAGATTGACCATAAGTGCTTGGAGCGACCATACACATGATATCTAACGGTCGTTTTTTCTAGCGATTTACCGATCAAGCGCTTGACGTCATCAATGTAGCGATCCGTTTCCGCTTCTGTCTTTTTAACTTTTTGATTTAGCTGATAGTACATGTCTGGCCGGTAATAACGAAAACATAGATCTTCAAGTTCGATCTTTAATTCGTTGATACCCATACGACCAGCCAGTGGACAATATATTTCCAGCGTTTCTAAGGCAATACGCGCTTGTTTTTCGTACGGCATGTGATTAAGCGTCCGCATGTTATGCAAACGATCAGCAAGTTTTACCAAAACCACACGGATATCTTTACCCATCGCCACGATCATTTTACGAACGTTCTCACCCTGCTTTTCAACCGAGTTTTTAAACTTCATTTGACCGATCTTAGTGACTCCATCCACGAGAGCTGCGACGGTGTCGCCAAATTCGCGGCGAACGTCGTCTAAGGTAACGGATGTGTCTTCAACGGTGTCGTGTAAAATACCAGTAATGATCGAATCGATATCTAGGCGTAAATCAGCCAGAATCCCCGCCACTGACAAGGGATGAAATATATAAGGCTCACCACTGCGACGAAACTGACCTTCGTGAGCTTTTTCAGAAAAGTAATAGGCTTTTTTTACAGTTTGGACGTCAGCGTGCGGATGATAAGTTGTAATTTTTCTACAAAGATCATCGATCGTCTTGATTGGGACATTTCGTGTCGCATCCTCTGCGACAAATGCTATTTCTGCCATATCTTTCATTTTCGGTAGGAAAGCCAACTATCTAAAACATATTAGGTAATTATTAGGCAAATTAGTTGGAAAATTTAAGCGAAGAACACTTGAACTCTTATGTTACCAAGAGTTCATTTAAGCGAATCGGCAAACCTATTTGTTCAAGTCGGCTTCGATATCTTTAATACACGTTGCGTTATCCAGGTGACTTTCATAACCCACGTTACCCGCTGCTACTTCACGAAGAGACGCCACAATGTACTTATTGCTTTTTAAAGCAACCGTCGCCTCAGAACCTTTCAATAGCTGTTTAGCACGCTTTGAAACCATTAGAACAAGAGCAAAACGATTTGGAACCTTTTCTAAGCAATCTTCAACTGTTACACGAGCCATTCTTTTCCTCCGAAGCTTATATGTCTAACTTTAGGAAAGGATATTTTCAATGATTTTTTTGAATTCCGCATAAGAAGTTTCAAAGTGGTCATTTACGATACGGTAATCATAGTGAGGCGCTTCTGCCATTTCTCTTTTCGCATTGTCCATTCGGATCTCTATATCCGCCGGGATTTTACCGTCACGTTTGACGATTCGCTTTCGCAACTCTTCAATCGATGGCGGCAGGATGAAGATACTTTGACTGTGCGGATACAGCTCTTTGAAGGTTTTAGCCCCTTGGATATCGACATCCATGATCACACAATGACCTTTTTCCCAGGCATCCTCGATCTGCACGCGAGACGTGCCGTACAGATGGTTATGAACACGCGCCCATTCCACAAAAAACCCGTCTGCTTTTTTAGCATTAAACTCATCTTCTGAAATAAAAAAATACGGAACACCCTGAGATTCGCCTTTTCTCATCGCACGGGTCGTATAGGTAATGGTATCGAACAGCACTTTGTTTTCTGCACAGATTTTTTCAATAAAACTGCTTTTTCCTGCGCCACTTGGTGCTGCTAGAATAATTAAATTAGTCTTCATTCAATATTCTGCGCTTGTTCCTTTAGTTTTTCGATCAAGCTCTTTGCCTCGACCACATGCTGAGTGATCTTCGAACTCTGAGACTTCGAGCCTATAGTATTAATTTCCCTGAGTAATTCTTGGGTGTAAAAGTCTATTTTCTTTCCGTTTGAATTTTTAGACAAAAGGAGGTTTTTATAGTTACGAATGTGCTCTTCCAGGCGCTGAATTTCTTCAGCAATATCAGTTTTCTCAGTCCAAAAGAACAATTCCTGCTGAAACTTAGTATCATCGATATTCTCAACTAAACCTTTGTTTTTGATTTTCTCTTTCAGCCTTTGAGAAACCTCAAGATTATGTATCTCTTTTAGGCTTTTTATACTATCAACCTCATCGCTTAATTTGGAAAGCAGACTTAAGAATTCCTTCTTCAGTGACTGACCCTCGCGAACCCGTTCAGCCAGGCACAGTTTAGCTGACTCTTTTAACAGACTCACCACTTCACTGCGTTCCGATTTTGACAGCTCAACCTCTTCCTTTACTTTCAACACAGGCGCCGATGAGATGATTTGATTTAGGTGTATTTCACCTTTTAGCTTAAGTCGCTTATTCAAAGCCTGCAGTTCTTTGTGAATTTTGTCCGCTAGTCCAAAGTTAATTTCAACTCCGGAAATCTCGTTACTGGTTTTGACTTTTCGATTACAGAAAATATCGATGGTTCCGCGAGCAAAATATTCTGGCAAGATTCTGCGAAACTCGGATTCAATCGCCACGTATTCTTTCGGCATATGAAAGCGAAGCTCTAAAAAACGACCGTTTACTGATTTTATATTAAGTTCGATTTGGAAATTCTTTAGTTCCTTTTTTGCGGAACCATAACCAGTCATGCTCTTCATGTCGGGATTATGCCAAGCTTGACACAAAACTGTCAACTACACTTACTTGATCTTCGCTTCGATGTAGCCAATGGATATCTTTATCCCGCTGAAACCACGTTTTTTGCTTTTTAATAAGCTTCATTGTGTTTTGGGTAATTTCGTCAGCTAGGGCATTCAATCCATCACTAGGGGCCTGCTGTTTAGACAAATAGGCGACGACCTCTTTGTAGCCCACCGAGTTCAAAGGGTCCCACCCACGCATCCCCTTTGCAAGAAGCGATTCTACCTCCGCCACCAAGCCGGCGTCTAACAAGACCTTGGTTCTTTGAACTATTATGTCTCGCAAAATATCTTTATCCTCACGAATACCTATTTTCAACAGAGGGTAAGGAAACGAACGCTGGGACTTGCTAAAATCAGCCTGGATTTGAGTCATCGTTTTATTTTCCGACCTCATCAACTGAAACGACCGTTCGATCCTGTAGTGATCATTGCGCGAAATTTTTTTAGCAAAATCTGGATCTTCAACCATGATATAATCATAGAGAAAATCAAAACCTTTCTCGCTAATTAGACGACTCGTCTCATCCTTTACCTGATCTGCAATCACGCTGACCGGGTACATTCCTTTCTCAA
Source organism: Bdellovibrionaceae bacterium UBA2351 (assembly GCA_002344565.1). Classification (GTDB taxonomy): domain Bacteria; phylum Bdellovibrionota; class Bdellovibrionia; order Bdellovibrionales; family Bdellovibrionaceae; genus UBA2316. The sequence goes on from DDTZ01000136.1 coordinate 55,295, forward strand.
TTGCTTGAAAATAAAACCCAGTTCCACCTACCACAAAAATGACCGTCTCTTTCAAAGTCTCAAGCGTAGAAAAAAACAGGCGCTCGTATTGTCCGGCCGTGATCGTGTCCGGAAAATCAACAACGCTGTAAAGATAATGAGGCCTGCGTTCAAACTCGACCAGCGATGGTTTATTACTGCCAATATCTACGTGCTTGTATATCTGCACACTATCACAGTTAACGATACAACTACTCGGCAGCTTTGCCGCTTGCTCTAATGCCCAATGAGACTTCCCCGCCCCAGTCGGACCTTGTACAAAAATTACTTTTTTAGTTGATGCGGCCAAATTCTTTCTCGAGATATTTAAATGAAAATTCTAAATTTACAGGGCGACCGTGAGGACAGAAACTCGACAGTGGGTATTCATCCATATCGGCTAACAGTTTTTCCATCTCAGAATGACTTAAACTCTGCCCGGCACGAATCGCTGAATGACACGCTAATGTCGCCACAAAGTCTTTCACTCGATTTTCAAAAATATAACTTGTTGAGACCGCCTCAGCTTCGTTAACAAACTGATTGATCAGTTTAATAACTGCGTTTTCTTTAATCTCAGTTGGCATTCCCATGATACAAATGGATGCCGGACCCGCCTGTTCCCACTCAATACCAATTCTAGCCAACTGTTCTTGATGCTTCAAAAGGAGCTCGATCTGTTCGGCTTCGAAGTCTAACGAAATCGGAATTAACATTTTCTGAATTCCGATCGACCCGTTTCTGTATTGATTTAAAATTCTCTCAAACAACACTCGCTCATGAGCCGCATGCTGATCCACAAGCACCATTTTGTCGGCGCCCTGGCATACGATGTAGGTTAAATCAACTTGCCCAACCACCTGATACTGCTGCCAGTATACATTCGTTATTTCCTTTTTAGGACCCACCACACTAGCATTGTCAGATGTCGTCGTTGCCACCAATGGCATTGAGTCAGCAAACATCTGAGGCGTCGGGAAAACTTTCTTTTGAAATTGAGCAGTAAACAACTGAGGGTCTTTAAAGCTAGCTTGAGTTGAGTACGTAATCGGAGTCGAACCTTGCTCTATTTGAGACTGAGTCGTCGACGATGCAATTGATGGCCACTCCTTACGAGCGTCAACCACTTCTTTCCACGGACCGGTTGATAGCGCTTTTTCTAAAGCGTGATACACTAGCCTAAATACTTTTTGGGAGTCGGTAAATTTAACCTGAGATTTGGCTGGATGAATGTTGATATCAACAAAATCTTTGGGGCAGTTTATATTCACCACAACGCGTGGATACTCACCATGCATCAGTAAGTTTTTAAATGCTTCCATGACCGCACTTTGGATCATCTTATCTTGCACCCAGCGGTTTTGCACAAACACCCAGATATTTTTACTGTTCTTTTCAACATCGTAAGGACTCATAAAGACAGCTTCTAATTCAAAACCATCTGCTTTCTTTGTGGTCGTGAATACTTTTTCATTCCCAAACAACCACTGAGCACGCTCACTTAAACTTTGAGCCGCAGGCGTTTGAAAAACTAACTTCTGCCCGTCAAAAACTTTAAATTCAACACGGTAGTTAATCATCGCTAAAGCTTTTATCACTTGCTTGATAAGACTGTGCTCATAGCTAGCGGTCTTTAAGAACTTGATTCGAACAGGAGTATTTTCAAATAATTGCGACACTCGCACAAGCGTACCCACCGGCAACTGCGTCGTTGTCACTTCTGATTTCTCACCAAACTTAGATTGGATTTTATGCGCAACGGTTGAATCGGGTTGACGGGATATCAGTTCAAAATCAGAAACAGCAGAAATAGACGCTAAAGCCTCGCCACGAAATCCGTAGCTTGATAGATTCCAGATATCTTCGTATTCACTGATTTTAGACGTGCTATGACGATCTAAGGCTAGAGCTAATTCTTTTGGGTTGATCCCGCGCCCATTATCTTGAACCAAAATGTCTCGCCCGCCGTTATCAAATCGAACTTCGATTTTTGTGGAACCGGCATCAATGGCATTTTCTAAAAGTTCTTTAACCAAATGGGATGGTCGCTCAACAACTTCACCCGCCGCAATTTGATCAATAACTTGCTTATTTAAATAGCTTATAGACATAAAATCTCTTAACAATGATGGTAGGACATTTCAACTAAAACTCATACAGAGTCGATAGGTTAACCCCTACGTATTGCTTAGATTCAATATAGTATTTTACGTCAGCCCGAAGACCAAAAATGCCTAATCGCGTAGCAGCTCCTAGGCGAAACAAGACTCCAAAATTCATATCATCAAGGACATAGGAATCATTACCTACACCGCCTGGATTTTTCAGACTGACTTGAAAATGGGAATACTTAACCATAGGACCAAAACCATAACTGGCCATAAAATCGTGAGCTAACGGGATGATCGTATCGAACGTAAATTGAACATTAATAATCTGACCGGACGCCGACTGGCCTGTGATTTTTTCATAATACGCCGGCGCACCGGAGTGATATAGAATTGCCAAATCCGTCGACATCTCACCCGAAAACAAAGTATTGAACCCCACTAACCGATACCCAAAGAACAAAATATTATCACTACGCGTGTTCGACATGGTGTCTTCGATATAGTTTTGCTGTTCGAAAATAATACCCTGATAGCGAGACACGTAAATCGGCTTTGTGGTTTTCTTTTTAACTTCTTTTTTTACTTCAGCCCTAGCTTCACCTGATTTTTTTTTCGCCGCCTGACCTGTGGTAATTTTAATCTCTGATGACGAAATAAAACCCTCTTTGTCTTTAGCAAAGCGGATGCGATGAAAACCTAAATCAAATTGCTGCTTAGAAACGCGATAATAGGTGCCTGTTTTTAATGTCGCCAGAACCGGTGAATCAAAATCAGGTTGCGCGTAAACATAAGGAAATTCGCCAATAATTTCTGCAACAATCGTAGCCGCTTGAGGTGGTGCCACCGGCTGCGCCTGTAGCCGCATCTGCACCCCTGGCCATGCCAAAAAGGCCATCAGAAATGCTAAAACTACGACCATCGTATCTGCCACACTTTATAAAAAGCTTCCAAAACAATCTTCATAGACATTTTACTTTTGCCTACGCGACGATCTTCGAAAACAATGGGAACCTCTTTGCACTTAAAGCCTTTGCGACTGGCTTTGTATTTTAGTTCAATTTGAAAGCTATAACCATTTGACGTTACCGAATCTAAATTAATTTTTTCCAGAACATCACGGCGCCAAGAATTAAAACCACCCGTCCAATCATTGATTGGATATCCTAAAATGATCCTTGAATATAAACTACCACCACGAGAGATGATTTTTCTCGTCAATCCCCAGTCAACCGTTCCACCGCCGGCAACGTAACGCGAGCCAATCACAAAATCATAGGCATTCCAGTTATTCACATGCAGCGACAAATCCACTGGACGATGAGAAAAATCAGCGTCCATTTCTATCAAATGTGTGTAGTCTTTTTCCAAACCCCATTTAAAGCCCGCGATATAAGCGCGACCAAGGCCTTCTTTTTTCAGTCGAGTCAGTAAGTGCACCTGCCCCGGGAACTCATTCATCAACTCTTGAACAATTTTACCTGTTCCATCTGGTGAATTATCGTCAGCAACCAGCACATGAAGATTTAGCTTCTGCTCCAATACAGCACGCACGATAGCATCGATGTTTTCTTTTTCGTTATAGGTAGGAATGATGACTAGACCCTTTGACATAGGGCAATCTTATTATAATTTCAGGTGGATTCAAGCAGTTATTCGATTTTTATAAAGCAGAAAGTTCTTCGATCGACTGCGCCGTCTTTTTTAAACCCACTTCAGCTCCTTTAATTTCCTTTCTTTTAGGCAGAGCTAACGGGAAGAAAATCGTTTTTATTGGATCTGCTTTACGTTCATCCATTTTGGCTTTAACCATTTGGCAGGCGACCGCAGGATTGCGCTTGTATATAACAGGGTCGAAACCACACTCATGACAAATGAGAGACATTCTCCAGCGTATTTTAATCGCGAGCTCAATAGCAAACATATTGGCCACAAAAATCACAAACACAATGGGATCAATTTGATGTCGAAAAATATAATTAAGCGCCATGGCTCCGACGAACGCACCCAATATATTCAGGAAGCCCAATCGCTTTCGCTTAAAATAAACCTTGGGAGACCGGCAGAATGCGCAATAACCGCTATGACTCATGCATTCAGTATAAACCATACTAAGCACTGTCCGGTGCAGATTTGAATAAAATCTAGACACAGCTTAGGTCTAGATTTTAGGTAAAAGTTTTTAGCACATTTAATGGTTTAGGAAAGTAATCTAAACTAAAACTAATGAATACATGTAAATTATTTTTTAGCATTTTATTGTTTCTTACCCTTAGCCATCAGGCCTGGTCACAAACTTACGAAACAGAAGAGTACTCCTACGAAGAACTGCTCGATAAAATTAAAACGAAACAAAAAAAGTATATTAAAAAAACAGCAGCAACCCCTTGGGATCAGATCTATATCTACCCTTCATTTGCAGTTATCCAAGCCTATACAAAAATAGCCGACGGTTTATCTCCTAGTTTCTACCACAGTGGTCTGCAGATTTCATTAGGAATGGATCTGTTTTCTGAACATTGGTATTCCGAAACGTCCTTTAGAAATTTTGGTGCTAGCAAAGTCGAATCTAAAGAGCTTTTCTTAAAAGAACTTGATTTCAAAATTGGACATAAGAACACAATCACCGACGCACTTGAATACAGAATCGCCCTTGGCGTGAGTACGCGAACGATTCGCCTATCCGACGAACTAGCCGGCATTCACCAAGAGTCTAAAAATCCGGCTTTAATTTCTTCATTCGGGCTACTTTCCAGTCTGCCTAACTCACCTTTGTTGTTGGGTTTAGAGTTTAATTATCGTAGTCTTTTAGTAGCGAATGATTTCGACAAAGGATCCATGGGATTAAACTTTATTTTTATGGGGTATTTCTAAATGGAGCGCATTTAAAGCATGAGTTTTTTCAGCAACCTCCAGTACAAAACTAAAAAAAGTGTTGTATTTCTTATTTGGTTTTTTAAAAACCCAATCGATCATATCAAGCGATTGCCGCGTTGGTCGCTACGAAATATCTTGTTAGTTCATTTTCTATTTTCGGTAATATCAGGAACAATTGCCGGCTTAATTAGTTTAAAATTCTGGAATATTCTGTTTGGTGTTCTCGCCTTCCCATTTATTTCCATGACTCTCACTCTGGTTCTTTCCAGTTTTATTTATTACTACTTCCAAGTTTTTGAAAAAAAATCCGTTGATTTCGTGCAACTCCTTTCGGTTGTAGTATTTGCAAACTTCCCTTTCTTTGTCTTTCAAATAGCCTCGAATTATGTGCCAGTAATCAGCATCGTAGGACTTCTATTTACAGGAATGCTGTTGATCGTTGGCTTAACAGAAAACTTCAAAATGACAAAACGTCGCGCCATCCGCTTGGTAGGAACATTGTGGTTTCTTATTTTCCTTGTCTGGTTAAGCAATCGTTTTAGCGTGGAAAAACTAGACAAGTTTTAATTTTTTCACCTATTCTATCGGTAAATCAAATAAAGGTATTTTTATGAAAACAGTTTTTACTGCCTTATTTTCTTTTTTATTTTTATTTCCAGCTGCATTTGGACAAGACAAGAAAACGACAACAAAAAAAGCCACAAAATCTAAAGAAGAAACAGTATGCCTATTCGCCGCCCGTATTGGAAAATCAGATTTTCTAAAACAAATCAAGGTCGCCAAAACACCCACTTACGAAGCCGAACTTAGAAAAATGTTGAGTGTAGATTCGTTCACTGAAGTCGATAAATTATTTAGCTTAGTAGGCACCGAAGCCATTGATATTTCAAAAGTGGATTTAGACGGAGATGGAGCCATGGATTATATGCTCCACCGTAAAGAGGGAGCTATTCAGTGCGGCGCTGTGGCCGTTCTATTAGGACGAAAAGACTACCATGTTGAAATTGCTGGCGTACCAGATTTCAACACCTGCGAGCTCACTGCCGGCATTTACACTCACCAAAACAAACCTTATTTGGTTTTCTCGACAAACAATGAGCTATCTATTCAGGAAATCAAAAAGAGCAAACTATCGGAATTGTGTGTTCTTTAGTTACGACCAGTAGAACCAAATCCGCCAGCGCCACGATCTGTAGCACTTAAATCCGTTACCAATTCTAACTCGGCTTGAATGATTGGACATACTACCAACTGAGCAATACGTTCTTGATCCTGAATCTCTACATTTTCTTGGCTTAGATTAATCACGATGATTTTAACTTCACCACGATAGTCGGCATCAATCGTTCCCGGAGTGTTAAGCAACGTCATACCTTGCTTAATCGCCCAACCACTGCGTGGACGCGCTTGAATTTCAAAACCTTCTGGGATTTCAAAAGACAAACCTGTTGGAACTAACACGCGTTCCATAGGTTTAACCGTCATCGGTTTATCAATTTGCGCGCGCACATCAAGACCGCTTGAACCGCGAGACTGATACGCCGGCAATTCACCTTTAAAATTGACCAATTTTTTTATTTTAACTTTCATAACAAGCTCCCTTTATCTATGAATTCATCCACCAAGAATTTTTAGATTCTACGTTGGGGCCAACTAGCGCTCCTGACAATAAATCCAAATCCAAGTGATGTTCTAAATATTCGTGAACAGAATCTGCGTTAATTTTTGAAATCATTTTTTGAATATCTTCGACCGTTTTTGGTTTTTGAAAAATCAATTCATTAATCGCGATACTATTCATGCGATTTTCAACATCATCTGAACCAAGCAGGATTGCACCCTTGATTTGGCTCTTGAAAAACTCGACTTCCTTTTTATTCAAGCCTTTGGTTTTTAACTTCTTGAGTTCCTTTTCCGTTGTGGCGACGAGTTCTTTTAGTTTCTTTCCATCGCACGCGGCCTGAATGGTGATAAAACCACAATCAGACATTGTGTGCAGCTGACTATGAATTGAATAGGCTAATCCTTTTGTTTCACGCACACTTTGGAATAAACGCGATGTCATTCCGCCACCCAAAACTGAATTGATAATAAAAGCTTCCATACGCAAATCATCACGGAATGAAGCGGCCGGCAATGCTAACAAAACATGAGTTTGTTCCGCATCTTTATTTTTTGCTGTTTTCGATTTAGTGAAAACAGGACGATTTGTACCTAGTCGCGGAATATTGTGCTTAACTTTACGTTTTTTTAAATTTTTATTTAGAAAATCAACAATGCGATCGTGATCTAAATTTCCTGCGCAACTGATAACTAAATTCGATCCCTGGTAGTTATCATGATAGTAATCGTACACATCAGATTCTTTAAATCCATACACGGTCTTTATCGAACCTAAGATCGGCTTACCAACATTATGACCTTTATATACAGGCTCCAACAAGTAGTCATAAATGATATCATCCGGCTGATCTTCACTCATGGCAATCTCTTGGATGATAACGTTCTTTTCATTTTTGAAGTCTTTTTTAGAAAACTTCATATTTGAAACCAGATCCACCAAAACATCGAGCGCCGTTTTCCAATCGTCTTTCAAAACAAGACCATGAAAACACGTGTGTTCTTTACTGGTAAACGCATTTAAATCACCACCTAGTGCTTCAAGCGACTTGGCGATATCAAATGCAGTTCTTTTTTTTGTGCCTTTAAATACGATGTGTTCTAGAAAATGAGTGATGCCAGAAAGTTTTTCTGTTTCGTAACGAGAACCTACATCTACCCAAACGCCAACAGAAAAGGCCTGCGCCGTCGAGTGGTGCTCTGTAACCAGAGTGGCCCCACTCTCTAGCAAAGTTTTTTTATATTTTGGGATAGGCATTCGAGATTATTGCAACAAAGCTTTACGAGATAGCTTAATACGACCCGCTCTATCTACTTCAAGAACTTTAACATCGATCATTTCGCCCTCTTTAAGAACGTCAGTCACTTGTTTGATTCTTTCGTTAGCGATTTCAGAAATATGCAATAGACCTTGAGTTCCACCGAAAATTTCTACGAACGCTCCGAATTCAGCGATTTTAACTACGCGACCTTTGTACGTTTTGCCAACTTCAGCTTCCGCACAAATATCGTTGATCATTTGGATCGCCTTCTTAGTCGCTTCAGGATCACTTGATGCTACGTGGATTGTTCCATCGTCTTCGATTTCGATCTTAACACCAGTTGCTTCCGTGATACCGCGGATAACTTTACCACCCGCTCCGATAACTTCACGGATTTTGTCTGGCTTAATTTTAAGAGTTTCAATTCTTGGAGCGTAATCAGAAATTTGACCACGAGGTGCTTTGATGACTTTTTCCATCTCAGTTAAGATGTGCAGACGACCAACGCGGGCTTGTTCAAGAGCTTGCTCCATAACTTCGAAAGACACAGAGTCAATCTTGATATCCATTTGAAGAGCCGTGATACCTGTTGAAGTACCCGCCACTTTAAAGTCCATGTCACCTAAATGATCTTCATCGCCTAAAATATCACTTAATACTGCGTATTTGCTGCCTTCTTTAATCAAACCCATTGCGATACCCGCAACATTGCCTTTGATCTGAACGCCGGCATCAAGAAGTGCCAGTGTACCCGAGCAGACAGTTCCCATTGATGACGAACCGTTACTTTCAAGAACTTCACTCACAACACGAATCGTGTATGGGAAACTAGCTTGATCAGGAATAACTGGTTTAAGAGCGCGTTCAGCCAAGTTACCGTGACCGATTTCGCGACGACCTTGACCACCGAAACGACCCACTTCACCGACTGAGTATGGAGGGAAATTATAGTGTAACATGAACTTACGCTTGATAGTTCCGTGAAGAGCATCAACCGATTGTTCATCATCACCCGTACCTAATGTCACCGTACCTAGTACTTGTGTTTCACCACGAGTAAATAAGCCAGAACCATGGGCACGAGGTAGGAAACCTACTTCGTTAGAAATTGGACGTACCGTTTTAGTGTCACGACCATCAAGACGGATTTTATTTTCGAGAATAAGAGCGCGAGATACTTTGTACTTCACGTCTTCAACGATTGTATTTAAATCTTTAGCACGCTCTGCCTTTAAATCTTTATCAGTGATGGCTTCAACGTAGGCCGTGTGCGCTTTATCGTAAGCTTCATCAACTGCAGCATAACGTTCCATTTTTTCTTTAACCTGGAACGCCTTTTGGATTTCTGGAGTTAGAAATGATTCAACGTTTGCACGGAATGTTTCATCGATTTTTTTAGCTTCGAATTTACGTTTTGCTTTGGAACCTGTTTTTTCACGTAATTCATCTTGCGCATTTAACAGTGGCTGAAGCGCTTCGTGAGCAAATTTTAAAGCGCCCAGTACAGCCGCTTCATTTACAAATTTAGTTTCGCCTTCTACCATCAAGATACCATTGCGAGTTCCCGCAACGATCACGTCTAAATCCGATTTTTCCATTTGTTGTGGCGTCGGGTTAGCAATGAAGTGACCATCAATACGACCTACTTGGATCGCCGCGGTCGGACCACCGAATGGAATGTCTGAAATATGTAGTGCAGATGAAGCACCTAACGAAGCTAGGATTTCAATCGGGAATGAACCGTCAGCGCTTAATACTGTCGCTACGACTTGAGTTTCATTTCTATAACCCTCTGGGAAACTTGGTCTTAACGGTCTGTCGATGAGACGAGCGATTAAAACTTGTTCTGTGCTAGGCTTGCTTTCGCGTTTGAAGTATCCACCTGGGATTTTACCGGTAGCGTAGAATTTTTCTTGGTATTCAACAGTTAAAGGAAAGAAATCAACGGCTGCGGCTTCTTTTTTAGAAACGGCTGTTACAAGTACGATATTGTTTCCGCATGTAACTAGGGTCGATCCATCTGCCTGCTTGGCCATTCTTCCTGTTTCAATAGTGATTTGTTTACCACCAACGGAAGTTGTTACGGTCGTCTTCATCAAAACTCCTTTTTGAGATTGATGACTCTAAGTTTTTTTCTTTTTGACCTAGAGTCTATAATTATGTGTTGGATTATTTTATAAATTTTAAAGAAAAGAACGATTACTTTCTGATTTCTAGATCAACCAAGATTTGGTTGTATTTCTTAGCATCAGTTCTTTTTAAGTAATCAAGCAACTTACGACGTTGATTAACTGCAGTTACAAGACCTTTTTTAGAGTGATTGTCTTTTTTGTGAGTTAAAAAGTGTTGAGTTAAGTGACTGATTTTTTCAGTTAGTAAAGCGATTTGGATTTCGCTTGAACCTGTGTCTGATTCATTTCTTCTAAATGCTTTTAAAATTTGCGCTTTTACTTGCTTGTGGACTGCCATTAAAGTCTCCCTTTGTATGTATACGAATATACGGTTAAAACGCCAAATGATCGTCATGGCTGACGGATCTTTAGCAGTTAAAGGGATAAACTGAATCACGTATCAGGTCAATTAGAAAGCACTCCCGAGGAACAGAAATACTCGAGTTTAATATTGCCGGTCGGAAGCCCGCCTTTAAAGTAAACAACCTTACCATCAATCTTTTCAACTTCGATCTTTTCTGCGCCATCGTACTTTATCTCGAATTTATACTTTTTGGCGACAGAGTCATAGGCTGGGGCGCATTCTAAAGTCAGCATTTTTACCAGATCTTTGATTTTTTCGCTCATAAATTGCAGCTGACTGCCATAATCTTTAGCACAGACACTGCCCTTAACTCCATTCGTTGCCTTAGACAACGTCTCATAAGCAATTCCGTAGCTTTCATTGTCACTCTGACTTAAGCAGTCCGCATCCCCTTCATTCACGACAATTGAATGAAATTGAAACTTTTTCATCGGCCAATGTGATCTAAGGTATTTAACTAGCTCATCTGGTTTATTGCGTTTTTGAACAATAGTAACCCCATTTGAGTTCTCATACGGAGTCTCGTCAGCGTCTGTTAAGAATACGACGTTTAATGATGCGTCGGTTCTCATAAACGACTCTTTACTGTTTTTTTGACGCTCCAGAAAGCGATAGGTAGCATAAATGCCTTGCTCATACGGCGAGCCGGACTCACGTCGCTGAATGACTCGCGAAAACGAGGCTTCGGCTTCTGTCGACTTTGAATCTAAATAACTGGCACCATTTTGAACTTCCTGAAGCTGTCCATCACTGAAGGAATAATCCTCATCATCTACATCCGTAGTGATGACGCCGACTCTCCAGTTAATTTGCATTAAATTTTTGATGAATAAGGGAAATCGAGCCGACATATTGCTTTGTTCGTCTTCCATTGAGACTGAATTGTCCACGACAAACAAAATATCAGCCTTCAGGGTTTCAGCTAGTGTGATTGTCTTTTCATACTTAGTTAACATGGGTTCAGTTTGAGTCGGCGGATTAACTGGGGGCCGTACAATCGGTGTCGTTGGCGTACCTGGATCCGGATTTGTCCCTAGGCCGTCATTACCTGGAACATCCCCAACGGAAGATGACGGCAATTGCCCCATACGAATCTCGCCCGGTTGACCGCAGTTATTAAACGCAACCATGAGCAGAAGAAGGAACATATTTATAAATAATAAACTTACTTTACGTCTCACGATGAACTGCTCGGCTGTAATTACAGAAAGGTTTAGGGGTCTAGGCTAGAAAGTTATTGTTTCCTAACAACAGTAAACCAGCACCAGGAGCGAAAGTTTAAAAAACCGTGACTAACTTCAACACCTTCGGAAGCTTTAATATCGAATACATTTTATTTCTTATGTTCTGTCGAAATCTTTACCAGCGCCCTAAGGCGCTACAAATACTCTATTAACGGAAATTTTTGCCGGCGCGAACGATGTATCCACATTCAATATCGCCACTAAATTGGTTTCTAAAAAACAGAAAAGGGAGCCAGAACACTTAAGCTTCAAGATCCGATCTGCGAGCGCATAGGACACAAGACCGCTGCGTAATTTATTAGCCTCGGCGAAATCCAGAGTCAGCGTTTGATAACTTTGCAGCGCTTGCCAAGGTGTTAAAAAATAGGACTTACCTTGAACATCGACCGGTAACTTCTGTCGCAAATTATTCAGCGTGACCGAGTTGTTTAACGAGTAACTTCCAATATCTAACCGACGAAGCTGAGTCATCGTCGCTCCCGTACCCAACTGTTTACCCAAACAGTGAATCCACGATCGAACGAATGAACCTTTAGAGCACCAAAACTCAACCGTGATCTCGGGTAAATTTATATTCAGAATTTTAACATCCCAAAATTTCATCTCTTTAGGCGGACCTTCAAAATTATCCATTGAATTGTCGCTTCGAGCGATATCGTAAAGCTTTTGACCATTTACTTTTTTGGCTGAATACATCGGAATAGGAAAAATTTGATCACCTGAAAGCTCAAAAATTGTCTTTCGCAGCAATTCTAGATCTACTGTTTTACCAGAGGTCTTTAAGACTTTGCCAGTAATATCCCACGTATCCGTATCGACACCAAGTTTCAGAGTTAACTGATACCGCTTATCCGCCCCCATCAAATAGTCCGATAACTTAACAGACTCCCCAACCAAGCACACAAGTAAACCATCCGCTAAGGGATCGAGCGTTCCAATATGCCCAACTTGTTTATCTTTAACGATTTTACGCAAACCAAAGACAACATCATGAGACGTCACTCCTGTTTCTTTGTGGATCAGAAAAATACCATTGAGTTTATTAGTGTGCAGGGGCGAACTATTCATCGTCAGATTTGTTCTGACGAGACAATTCATTTAGAAGTTTATCGACCTTCATGACTTTTTCAACCGAGCGGTCGTGAAAAAAACTGACCTTCGGAGTAAAACGCAGTTTTAATTCTTTAGCAATATGATGCTGGAACTCATGAGCGTGCTCATTTAAAACATTTTCAGTTTCTTCAGCCGTTTCTTCGTCTACATGATCAGCACCTGTTCCACCCTTGGGCAGAACGGTAAAATAAATTTTTGCAAATTTCAAATCAGCGGAAACAACGGTACGACTTAAAGTAATGAAAACATCCACTGGCTCAGAAAATCCATTGATGAGGTACATACCTAACACCGCCTGGATTTCCTTTTCCACCATTTGAACTCGTCGCGAATCGCCCGTCTTTTTCATGAATTACGGATTCGTTTCTAAAGTAAGTTCTTTACGAACTTCTTCTTTAATAAAGGCTTCAATTTGATCGCCAACTTTTACGTCGTTGTAGTTTTCGATACCGATACCGCATTCGAAACCTTCAGCTACTTCTTTAGCATCATCTTTGAAACGTTTTAATGAACCGATCTTTCCTTCATAAATAATCTTACCAGCACGTAGTAAACGCACTTGATTTGATCTTTGGATTTTTCCATCAAGAACAAACGTACCAGCAATTGTTCCAATTTTTGGAACGCTGAATGTGTTACGCACTTCTGCGCGACCCATAACTTTTTCTACGATATCTGGAGTCAACAAGCCCGACATTGCTTTTTTGATATCATCCATTAACTCGTAAACGATCGTGTACGAACGAATTTCGATTCCAAGTTGTTTAGCTTTTGCTTGTGCACCCAAATCAGGACGCACGTTGAAACCGATAATAATACCTTTGGACGTTTGCGCTAATAATACGTCAGATTCAGTGATTCCACCAACTGCCGCATGCAGAACGCGAGTTTTAACCTCTTTAGATACTAATTTAGCTAGCATTCCTTGAATCGCCTCAAGAGATCCGTGAACGTCTGTTTTTAGAATAATCGCAAGCTCTTTAACGTCACCTTTGTTCACTTTGGCAAAGATATCATCCAACGTTAATTTCGCCTTTGAAGCATTCGCTAAGGCGTAGGCTTGTTCACGGCGGATAGCGGACACTTTTTCAACTTGATCTTCTGATTCAAGAACGTCAAAACGGTCACCCGCGTTTGATGTATCATCTAAACCTAAGACTTCAACTGGCAAACCTGGACCCATAGATTGCTTACGCTCACCACGGTCATTCGTTAAGCTCTTCACGCGGCCTTTAACTACACCGGCAACGATATGATCACCGACTTTGATTGTTCCGTCTTTAATTAATAACGTCGCAACAGAGCCTTTACCTTTTTCCACTTTAGATTCGATTACGATACCTGTCGCTGAACGTTTTGGATTTGCTTTCAAATCTTGGATTTCAGCTACTAACGAGATCTGCTCTAAAAGTTCTTTAATACCTTCTTTTTTCAAAGCCGATACTGGACAGAAAATCGTTGTACCACCCCACTCTTCTGGGACTAACTCAAATTCAGTTAATTGTTGTTTAATACGATCAGGATTTGCACCAGGCTTATCCATTTTATTGATCGCGACGATGATTGGAACACCCGCAGATTTCGCATGGTTGATGGCTTCTGCCGTTTGAGGCATTAAGCCGTCATCAGCGGCTACCACGATAACCGCGATATCCGTTGCATTCGCACCACGCGCACGCATTGCCGTAAACGCTTCGTGGCCCGGAGTATCTAGGAATGTGATACTTTTTCCGTCTTCCAATGTTACGTTATACGCTCCGATGTGCTGAGTGATACCACCCGCTTCACCTTGCGCCACGTTGGCTTTTCTAATTACATCTAATAATGATGTTTTACCGTGATCGACGTGACCCATGATAGTAACAACTGGTGGTCTCACGATTTTATCAGCATTTAAATCACCGAATGCATACTCACCCAAAACGTCTTCAGCAGAACGTTTTACATTTTCAGCTTCCCAACCAAATTCAGGAACGATTAATGCTAATGTATCGAAGTCGAGTTCTGTATTCATGTTCGCCTGAACACCATTTTGCATTAACGCTTTGATCATTTGAGGCGCTTTGATACCCATTTGAACTGCGGCATCAGCAACTTTCATTGAACCATACACTTCAAGAATACGCTTAGAGGCCTTTGGCGTCGTAAGCTGAGTTTTCATCGCTTCGCGATCTAGAGTACCTTTTTTCTTTTTCGGCTGGAAAACCATTTCACGTTTTCTGAATTCAACCGCATTGAAATTATTTTGTTCTTCTTCTTGCTCTTTTTCTTTAGCATTTTGAGATGTTACAGAACCCGTACCGCCTTCAATACGCTTAGTTTTCTTATCAAAATTCTTTTTACCCTTGTTAGAATCGTCATATGCTTCCGTCGGAGGAATTACAGCAGGAGCCGCCGAAAAACCAGGACGCAATGTACGATTTTGAATACCGCCTGGTCGAGGAGGTCTTGGGCCTGAGTTCGCACCCGCTCCACCACCGCCTGAATTGTTATACCCACCTGTACGCTGTCCGCCTTCACGAGGAGGCGCCTGCACGCGAGATAAATCCATTCGACCGATGATATTACGACGAGGCTGAGGCGTTGATGAAACCCCACTTGATCCCACCGAAACTTCTTTCTTTCTAGCCACACCTGCTGTCGCTTGTGTTGATGCTGCTTGAGCAGTTGGCGCTGTCGCCGTTTTCGTTTCAGGAGTTTGAGCTGCTTTAGTTTCAACCACAGGTGTTGCTGTTTTTTGAGGAACAACAACTTCTGGCTCTACCGCTCCAACGGCTTCTTCCGTTTCCACTGGACGAGATTTTGTCACAACTTCAGGAAATACCGGTTTATTTTTGACTTCTTCAACCTTAGCTTCAACCACAGGCGCTTCTACAGGAGCCACTTTTTTAATGATTCGGGCGGCACCTGGTTTAGCTGGTGGAAGAATTTCTTCGTCAGTATCTTTTGATTTCCTACGAACGACCTGAGATTTAGCTTCTTTAGAAGGAGCGGCTTCTTCGTCTTTCGCTGGGGCTGCTTTTTTAGCTACTTTACGAGTGGCTGTTTTCTTTGGCTTTTCAACCTCAGGTTCAGCGCCACCTTTAAGTTTGATCTTTATTTGCTCAAGAACTTCTGGCTCAAGCTCTGCCATGTGACTCTTAACAGGGATTTGCCACTCACGGATTTTGTCCATCAGTGCCAGAGGAGTCATTCCAATTTCTTTTGCGAATTCAAAAACCTTAGGGTTCGTCACAAATAATTATCCTTTACCTTGTTACTCTTCGCTCTGAAGCTTTGAAAGCTCTTCTTTTAAGCGTTGGTCAGCTTGTTCCTTAGCTGATGAGTTGTTAACAGCTGCTTTTGCAACTTGAGGTGAAGTTGGAACTGGAGTTCCTTCAGCCTTGTATTTT
>DDTZ01000151.1 GCA_002344565.1 Bdellovibrionaceae bacterium UBA2351
GGAACCTTCCCAAAACAACATGCGACGGCGTTTTTCTAGTTCTAGAATCTCTGGTGGCATAGATAGTTGCTCAATGCCATAGAACCACCACCAACCTATCATCGAAGTCGTGAATAGAATCCAGACAAGAATAAAAACCGATTTCCATTTCATTTTATATCAAAGATCCCTTAACTTTAACTAACGTTTCTTCAAGGACTGAATCCGAATGCGCTAACGACAAAAAGCCGACTTCATACGCATTGGGTGCTAAATACACACCTTTATCCATTAATTTTAGGAATAACTTTTTAAAAGTATCACCCTGGCCTTTTGGTATATGATTTAAATCGCGAATAGGTCCCGATGTTTTAGCATGAATCCAAAACAAGGATGAATAATACGACACATCTAAATCAGACCCTTGATTTAGAATCGACTTCAATTGGGCACAAAACTCGCCAGACGTTTTATTTAGTTTATCCCAGCCTTTGTTGCTGTCCATTTTCTGAAGCGTCGCCAAACCCGCTACCATCCCAACAGGATTGGCAGACAGAGTCCCCGCTTGATAAACAGGCCCCAATGGCGCTACGAAATCCATAATGTCGCGACGGCCTCCGTAACAACCCACAGGAAATCCACCACCCAAAATTTTACCATAACAAACAAGATCTGGAGACAAACCTAAATCTTGAATCATTCCTTTTAGGTTTACACGAAAACCACTAATAACTTCATCTACCATAAACAAGGCGCCGTGTTTTTTAGCCAGTTCTTGGATTTTCAAAATGAATTCTTTTCTTTGAACTAATAAACCATAGTTTGCTGGCAAAGGCTCGATAACGACCACTGCTATTTCTGATCCATGAGCCTTAAAAACTGCTTCTAGTTGTTCCTCATTATCTAAGTCCGCAACAAGAGTCTCATTGGCCATCGCCGCACTAATACCGGCACTTGATGCTGCCGACTCGCCGGCCAAACCACTACCGGCTTTAACTAAAAGCCCATCATAGTGACCATGGTAACAGCCTTCAAATTTTAAAATCTTATCACGCTTTGTAAATGCACGCGCTAAACGAATAGCTGACATCACAGCCTCAGTACCCGAAGACACAAATCGCAACTTTTCAACATTAGGAATTTTCTTAGTTATCCACTCGGCTAATTCCAGTGAATACGGTTCACACGCTCCAAATGTCCAAGCTGAATTGATTTGCTCTTTAACTTTTTCCGTAACATCGGGATCGCGGTGACCTAAAATTAGCGGACCGAAGCTTTGGCAGAAATCGATATACTTTGTACCTTCAACGCTCCATAAATGTGGACCTTCGGACTTTGAAAAGAATATGGGAGAGCGATCCATTCCTTTAAACGATCGCACCGGCGAATGAACCCCGCCCGGAGCCACTTTTTTTGCACGTTCAAATAATTCGTTAGATGATTTTACTGAGTCCATTTTTTCTTCCATTCTCTATAGTTATAGACGGGGACAATATTTTTTTTCGGAATATGTTTAGCAATCGTATCAAGAGTCGCACCCAATCCACAGACGTGACTCTTCTTTTTTAGCCACGGAAATTTTCGCAATGCCAGCAAAAACAAATCGCCATGGCTCCAATAAAAACAAGTCTTATGTTTCGCGTTTTCTAAGTTTTCAAAACCATCGTAATCTACTGTGTAGAGCTTCAAAGTTTTAGCCCATTTTTTAGAGTGGCCTTTTTTATGTGTTAACTTTTTCCATTTCGGCTTTACACCGAGCAGGATATCTAGTTCTGGGCCCTGCAGTTCACCTAACGAATCATATGATCCCATGACCCAGTACCCCAGTTCAGCCAGCTGTTTCCACGTTTCAACCCCACTTGCCCACAGGTGCTTTGGTTGAGCACTGCCGTCGGCTAGCAAATTACCCTTAGTTATAATCAGCGAGTCACTCGCCTTGGCCCGATACGGTTTTAGATCTCCAACATGCTTTTCTAAAAGCGCATGAGACTCCACAATTGAATCTGCAGAAATCGGTGCTTTGATTGAGCCAAATTCAGTAGAAATAATATCCTGATTCCATACAAAATTACCGTGTTGATCCAAGCCTCTCTCAAACATTAATACATGTGGCCCTTGGCGTTTGAACGAAACGCCCATTTTTTGATGACAACCACCACCCCATTGTTTGAAACGAATACGCTCGTCATTGACAAGCTTAAAATCCAATTCTTGATTAATTGCTTTAATCACCTTCTTTACTCGTAGGTTTCTAGAATTAATCTCGATCGCTAGCGATCCTTGCGCCGCTGATGTCGGACTTTGACTTAAAGGAATAACCTGAATCGCAAACTGCTTTAAAGCCTTACGTAAAAACTTTTGTGTTGGCCCAAACTCTTTTCGAGATGCGGTTAGCAAGCGATCTAGCGCCGCTTTAGCCACGATAATCCCATGAGCTTCTTTAGATTCGATAGTTTTCAACACACGTGTTTGAATGTTGCCACGTACAGGAATAAAATGAATTGAATCCGTTTTAAAAGGCAAGCTCCAGTTGAAAAATGGAGTTAAATTAAACTCCCGTCGCGGTGACGAAGAAAAAATTTTTAGTTGTTTCACGCCGGCAGCAATACAATCTTTTTTTAACAATAAGACATCACGTTCATCCGCGCGAGCCAGGGTTCCATAAATTGAAGTTACATCCGCGTCTTCAATCGGAATATCTTTCCAAGAATGCACAACCAAATCAGTTCGACCTTGAATTAGATCGTCTTTGAAATCCTGAGTGAACACACCTTTTTCCGGCATTTTCCACAATGGATTTTCTAGGTTTTTATCACCGAGAGATTCTCGAAATGAATATTCGATTTGAAAGTTTTTAAATATTTTTTTAATCGCGTCGCCCACCATATAGGCTTGCAAACGCGCTAGATCGCTTTTTCGCGCCGAAATTTTTATGGTTGGTTTCATGACCGTGTTCCCCCGGGACTTGGCACCCACACTAGGCGCAGAAATCTTCCCATCCCCAAGGATTATGTTTCGCTTTTTTTGTAAATTCAAGAGCCTTTGCTTGAATATCTTCACTGACGAGTTGAATTCTTTGCTCCTGCTCGTGCTTTGACTTTTCATCATTCGCTTTTAGGTCATGCAAGCGGAAAACGTGCTCAGTTTTTAGCGGAATCCAGTGCTCATCTCCGCGCCAGTCCACAACCATGCGCAAGTTCGGCCAACGAGCCACATACGATTTCAACTCATCATTCGTAACATTCGCCGCCACTACAAGGACCGTAATATCAGACGATGCGCTCAAGTTTTGAGTCATTTCGACCTGAAAACTATCAAATGGAGCCGGTAAATGCTTTGACCGACGCAGAATAACTGATTTTGTTTTTACCTGTTTTAGCCATGGCGCAATTTCTTCAGCCAACTGGCCAGCACCCAATAAAGCCACACCATCTTTAGGCATCAACAATTTTCGAGTCACTGATCCGTAGGTGTTATGACTCCAATTCTGAATGCGGCTGCTGCGAAGTGTTTTACAGTCCGTTAACAACTGCTTGAATAATTCGGTCATAAGCAAGTTGTCGATGACCATTTTATTCCGCACCGAGAATTCTTTAAATTGTCCGAAAATTTCAGTTTCGCCCTTAATTAATGAATGCAATCCACAGATAACTTCAAGAATAAACTGATAGGCGTGCACACCCTTAAATACCTCGATCGAGCCTGCGTGAGCGCGCACTAAGTCCTCATAAGATGGATTCGATAAAAATCGATCAGACTCTAGAAATACGATTTGGCGTAAACAGGTCTCAAACACCAAAGGCCCTAATCCGCACTCATTAAGAGAACGCACGGGCGCACGTAGATTGGAATTTTGAATTCCCTGCTTTGGTATATGAACTATATGAAGATCCATTAGGGTCAATATAGCAAAGCCAAAACGTTAAAGTGTCATTGAACTGTCATGATTTAAAAGAAAAACCCCTGAAATTGACTCAATTTTGAGCATTTTCAGGGGTTTAGCGAACTTTTTTAGACGAGTTCTTTATTGAACGGCTTTTAGACCTTTAACAATGTAATCAATATGAGTCACATCCTCGCCACGACAATCGCCATCAGCGCAGTAGTTAGAACGCGTACATTGACCGGCGTTATCGAATTTAAAATCCTCTTCACCACGAACTAAGATACCCACAACTTCACCTGTTACCGCACTAAAAACGGCCGAACCGCTGTTGCCTCCATAGCTATCTGTATTCGCCACAAAATAACCCGTTTCATTTTTTCTTACGCTAGCACCACCCGCAACCTTAGTTGGCAAACCCGCTGGGTGCCCAATTAGAATTAACGAATCCCCTGGCTTCGCTGGCGCCTGAGACAATTTCGCAATTGTATGACCCACTACCGGACGATCTAACTGAATTAATGCATAGTCTTGATTACGAGTGAGTTCACGCGACACTACTTTTTTGCACGAATACACATCATCAACTGAAGCGACCGCTGGATTCAAGCCAGGACCACCCATTTTATAATTAAATACAAATGCTTGAGATGAACAATCGAAATCAGAAACACAGTGACCAGCCGTTGCTAATAGATCTGGTCCCACCAAGAAACCAGAACACATCGCTCCGTTTGGTTGACTGAAAAACGGCTCATCTTTGCAAAGCCCATAGTCTGCACCAAATGAACTTGATTGAATCGAAACAACGCCGGTTGCCGCCTGTAATGTTAAATTTGATTTAGGTATCATAGCAGCTGTCGAATCGGCCATCGCCAAAAGAGCGGGATCAGAAATTTGATACACATCTAAACGATCATCTTTTCCATAAACAACTTTAGTTCGTTTATCAAATGCCTGCGCACCTAGTGCTACTAATGATGCGGCAACTGCGAATTTGACACCGAAATGTAAAGCCTTTGAAATCCTTTTCACAAATCCCCTCCATTATTTTCTCTTCCGTGAGAAAAAAAGTTTATATAATATTTTTTGGACACTATTATTCAAACGCGGATTTCCCTTGATAACAAAGGATTCCTAAAGAATTGGACCTATTAAAATTACTTATTTAGAAGATAATTGAACGCGATCGCGTAGTTCTTAATTTGCTGGACCATAGCCATGAGACCATTGGTACGAGAGGGAGTTAAGTGACTCCTTAATCCTGTCTTTTCCATAAAAAATAACTGCGAGTTCAAGATATCACTGGGCTTTTCACCATCATAGATTGAAATGAGCAACGCCACTAGACCTTTAACTATCAAGGCATCCGAGTCACCAGCGAAGCGAATCACGCCCTTATCTTTGTCTAGTTCGGCAGTCAACCAGACTTGAGACTGACAACCTTTGATAATATTTTTTTCTGATTTATGTACTTCCGCAAGCGGCACCATAGCCTTGCCTAAATCGATAATTTTTTTGTACTTCAATTCCCAATCTAAAGATTCAGGAAACATTTCGATAATTTTATTTTGTTTAAGATCTATAGAAGATTTAGGTGCCACATTCATTCGTCATCCGTTCTAAACAGAATGGATGACGTTGTCAATTCAGTATCATTTATGCTTTTTTTAGAGCGCGTTTGGCCTGAAAAAGCCCAATCATCTTGGATTCCGCGTGTGCTCGTTCAGGATCACGATTTAACTCGTACAGTTGTATTTTTCTCTTTTTAAGTTCGATCACATGCCGAATTGTTTCTAAAAAATATTCTTGAGTAAATGGCTTATCGATAATATCAGCCACCCCCAACCTAAGCGCGATCAACGCTTTTTCCAGAGTCACGTTGCCAGAAACAAAAATCACCGACGTAAGATGCCCTTTAGAGCGAATCAACGACACTAAACTGGTACCATCTAGCTTTGGCATATTGATATCAGACAACACCAAATCATAATTAACTTCATCCAAATGATCAGCAACCTTATCTGCCTCACTGATAAACTTCACGGTTTCAAAATGAGGGTATAAAATTTCACAAATCATTTCGCCGATTTCAATTTCATCGTCGATCACTAGTATTTTTTGTTTTGATTTAGCTAATTCCATAAGCTCTCCACGTCCAATTTGTCGGAACGTACAGTACCCGACTAAACACAAGGTTTCTTGATTTTCTTTAAAGCGAAATAATCGAACCTGGTGGACCAAAAATGTCACTTAATACCTATGTTTTCGCACCAAACTGAATGTCTCATTGTGACATCGTATTAATTAGCGATTTCAATAATTTACAGACTCGAGATCAGCGGTAACTGGTCGTGTGCTTGCATACTTAAAAAGCATGGATATAGCTTACGCAAAGGAGTCGTTATGTTAACATCTAAAACTAAAATCATCATCGTCATCGCTATGCTAACATCATCTGCTTTCAGTGCTCAGAAATTCGACTTTAAATATTCTTTTGAAGGTGAAAAATTATCAATCAGCCAAGAGGCTCCCGATTATTATGTCGCCCTCACAAAAGCTGCAAAAAGCTGCTTCAGTCACTTTAAATCTAAGACCAAAGCTAACCAGCAAAAGGGCATCGACCTAATTGACATCTGCGCCAACCCAAGATCTTAATAAAAATGCTTTGAAGGTCAAATAAGCAATGCTATAAATGTCTTTGAGGAGACAAGTTATGTCATTGTTTAAAGGAATTTTAGATTTTCTATTTGGTAAAGACCCAGACATTTTTGATGAAAAAGGCAATGTTTCCCACAACCTTCCCCGTAAAAAATGGGAGGCTTGGCACCAACGCACAAAAATTGATCCTCATCACAATTGGCGTTCTCACACCGGGCGCACTAGCAATTACAGCAAGAAAAAATAGAACTGGCCCCCTAGCGTGCAGCTAGGGCCGATCGCAGCTCGGGTGCATAAGTTGCTTTATCTGAGGCATGATTCATATTAAATGCCCT
>DDTZ01000179.1:0-1346 GCA_002344565.1 Bdellovibrionaceae bacterium UBA2351
ACAAGATCTTGTTATCTTGAGCCCGGGTGTTTCACCGATCTTAAAAATTTTTGAATATGCTCGCAGTCAAGGTATCAAAATCACGGGTGAGTTTGAATTCGCGCAAGGATTCATTAAAGAGCCAATGGTCGGAGTTACGGGAACTAATGGTAAAACGACGGTAGCTCGTTTGGCTGAAGCTATGTTGAAAAATAGTGGAATCACGTGCTGGGTTGGTGGATCGAATGAGCGTCCGTTAACTGATTACCTTCGCTTCAACGAAAAAGCTCAAGTGGTTATCATTGAAGTGTCGGCATTCATGTTGGAACACACGGAAACGTTTAATCCATCCAACATCGTATTCACAAATTTAGCGGAAAACCATTTAGATCGTTATCGCTCGATGGAAGAGTACATCAATGCTAAACGACGTGTTTTCAGAAACACAAATCAGATGACGACGTCGATTTTGAATGCGGATGACAATGCGGTTGTCGAGCTAGCACGTGATCCAGCTGTTCAACGTGGTAAGATTTTCTACTTCTCTCGTAAGCAAGCATTAGAACCTCAAATTATGAATATCGGTGGTGCTGTGAATATCGCTGACGAAGTTCGTGTGCGTACGGGCCCAGATGTTGAAGTATTTAATGTTAAAAATATCAAAATGCGCGGTAAGCACAGTATTGAAAACGTAATGGCTGCATTACTTGTTTCACGTGAACATGGTGCGACCAAGGAAGCGATCCAAAAAACAATCGATACATTTGAAAACTTACCTCACCGTATTGAATACGTACGTAAAGTTCGTGGTGCCGTTTTCTATAACGATTCAAAAGCAACTAACGTTCATGCTGTATTACGTTCATTAGACACATTTGATGAAAACGTAATTTTGATCATGGGTGGTAAAGATACAAATCTAAATTACGAACCTTTACGAAACATGATCAAACGCAAGGTCAAGACTTTGATCCTGGTCGGTGAAGCTAAGGAACGCATTAATCGCGAGCTAGGTGATTTTTCTGAAACGTTCTTGATTGGAACATTCGAGGAAGCTGTTTTGATAGCATTCCATAAGACTAGGATTGGCGATATCGTATTGCTAAGTCCGGGTTGTTCGTCTCATGATATGTTTGATAGTTACGAGGAACGCGGCGACTACTTCAAACAGATTATTAAGAAATTCCAATAGTCCGTTTCGTATAGTTTGATATAGACGTCTTCTTAGCTATCTTATAATCTAAATAAGTAATTAATAAGGAGACGTCCATGTTATCAAAACGGAATTTGGTAGGGATTGTACTAGCAAGCACAGTTCTATTCTCAGGTTGTTCAACCGCTTATAAAGCCAGACAAGAAGAAAAAAC
>DDTZ01000179.1:1751-2179 GCA_002344565.1 Bdellovibrionaceae bacterium UBA2351
TTTGGTATCGTGTACTGCTGCTCGTACCAAAAAGGTAAAGCTCCGGCAAGCAGTGCCAAACCGGTAGATGGGTTAGACTAAACATAAATGCTTAGAGCCTTATCATCGAACCTTTTCCTAGCCATGCTTACATTAGTGGGGCTAGGAGTTGTTCAAGTCTATAGTTCGAGTTATATATTTGCCTTTGAAAATTATGGTGATGGTCTGTTTTTCCTTAAAAAGCAGATGTTGTTTACTGTCATTGGCTTTGTTGCTTTTTTTGTAGCATTCAAAATTCGTTTAGAATGGTTTGAAAAGTTAAGCTGGTTAATGTGGGTTGTAGCGGCATCGCTGGTGGCTCTGACTTTAGTCCCGGGTGTGGGCGTCCGTGTGGGTGGGGCCATTCGTTGGATTCAATTACCTTTCGGGTTTCGTTTCGAACCTGCTGA
>DDTZ01000179.1:2542-19081 GCA_002344565.1 Bdellovibrionaceae bacterium UBA2351
GATTTTGGTAGTTTCATGATTCTTTTTGTTACCACTGTAAGTTTACTGTTTCTTTCGGGATTATCATGGAAATGGATCGCGGGTGGTTTAGCGATGGCAGCTCCGGCATTTTATTTTTTAGTGATGCGAGTCGATTACCGTCGTGCTCGTATCGCAGCATTTTTAGATCCTTGGTCTGATCCAGAACGCAAAGGATTTCAGGTCATTCAATCGATGTTAAGTTTCCATTCTGGCGGCGTTTCCGGGGCGGGATTGGGCAACGGGCAAGGGAAGTTATTTTTTCTTCCGGAAGCACACACTGATTTTACTTTAGCAGTTTATGGTGAAGAGCTAGGTTTTTTGGGGCTTGTTGTTTTAATGAGTCTTTATGCTTATATCGTATTTAGAATTTTCCAAATAGGCATCCTGACGAAATCGGCCTTTTATAAGTCGGTCTGTATTGGCGGGGGCGTTCTTTTTGGGCTTAATTTCCTGATCAATGCAGGGGTAACTATGGGGCTTTTTCCAACGAAAGGTTTAACACTCCCGTTTTTGAGTTATGGTGGAAGTTCTTTAGTGGTATTTATGTTTCTCTTCGGTGTATTAGTTAATATCGAAAAGAACACAGAAAGAAGTTTGAATTGAAAACAATAGTTATTGCGGGTGGTGGAACCGGTGGGCATATTTATCCGGCCCTTACCATCGCCAAATCTTTGCAAAGTTTAAACCCTGATTTAAAAGTAGAGTTTGTGGGAACTCCAGACGGTTTAGAAGCTAAAATCATTCCTAAACAAGGTTTTTCGATTTCATTTATTTCAGTAGGAAAACTAAATTATAAAGGTGGCTTTTTAAAAAAGTTGAAAACTCTATTTCAGTTGCCTTGGGCTTTTGTGAAGTCTTTGGCTTTGGTAATTGAGAAAAAACCTATTCTTGTTTTGGGTGTCGGGGGCTATGCATCGGGCCCATTCGTACTAGCAAGTTCAGTACTAGGAATCCCAACTGCATTGTGGGAACCCAATGCCCATCCCGGAATGACAAACAGAATACTAGCTCGCTTCGTTCGTAAAACATTTTTAGTTTTTGATGAAAGCCGCAAGTACATGAAAGCTAAACGTTTTGAAGTTTTAGGTTTGCCCGTTCGTGAAGAGATTGAAAAATTGAATCTGGCGGAACCCAAAAGAGAGGACGATAACGTATTTAGAATTTTGGTTTTCGGTGGGTCTCAAGGTGCGCGGGCGATTAACAATTGCGTGGCGGCTATGCTTAAAGAATTTCCTTTGGAAAATGTAGAGGTTGTTCATCAAACAGGCCCTTATGATTTTCAAGGAGTGAAAGCGGCTTACGGCGATCAGAAATCTAACGTAAAAGTCATGGAATACCTATACGATATCGAAAGTTATTATCTTTGGGCGGATTTAGTCATTTGTCGCGCGGGAGCCGGTACCATAGCGGAACTAGCGGCCGCTAAGAAACCAAGCATTTTGATTCCATTGCCCACAGCTGCAGACGATCATCAAAAGAAAAACGCCGTTTCGTTGATGAATAAGAATGCGGCTCGATTAATAGAACAAAAAGATTTGACCCCAGAGGTTCTTTTTAATTTAATCGGAGAACTTCGCGGTCAGCCAGGATTAATGAAAAAAATGAGCGAAAACGTTCAGCATTTTTATCAACCTCAGGCGGCTAAAAAGATCGCCGAGAAGTTAATTAATTTGCAATTTGATAACGAGTAGTTCGATGACATTTAAAAAATCTAAATTTCACTTTATTGGTATTGGCGGCATCGGTATGTGCGGCCTGGCTGAGCTTTTAAAGAATATGGGCCACGAAGTAAGTGGTAGCGATCTTTCTGAAAATGCCAACACCGAAGATTTAAAACGAAAAGGCGTCCGCGTTTTTATTGGTCATGATCAATCTCATCTAGGTGATGTGGATGTCGTTGTCTATAGCTCAGCAGTTGCGCAGGACAACCCAGAATGGTTAGCAGCCAAAGCGAAACAAATTCCAGTTATTCCTCGCGCGGAAGCTTTAAGCGAAATTATGCGAACAAAACGTGGAATTGCAGTTGCGGGAACTCATGGGAAAACAACGACGACAAGTCTGATTTCTTCAGTATTTTTGCATGCTAATCTGAGCCCGACAATTGTGGTGGGTGGTCGATTTGAAAAAATTGGATCTACGGCATTACTAGGTAAAGGCGAATGGATGTTGGCGGAAGCAGACGAAAGCGATGGCAGCTTTCATAAGTTATCACCAGAAATATCGATAATCACGAATATCGATTCGGATCATTTAGATTTCTATAAGACATTTGAAAATGTTCAAAAGTCGTTTCATCAATTTGCGCAGCGGGTTCCATTCTATGGATCTGTCGTTGTTTGTGGTGATGACAAAGTAACTAAAAAGCTTTTTGAAAATTTCCCTAAGCGTGTTTTCTTTTATGGTTTTTCAACAGACAATGACTTTTATTTAAAAGGTGAAAAGAGCGAATATGAAATTTTCACTCATAATAAAAACGCGAAAAACGAAGTGCGCATTGGTCACCTGTCGTTGCAAGTTCCAGGGCGCCACAATGCTTTGAATGCCCTTGCCGCTTTCGTAGCGTCTTACCAAGCGGGAATTCCCGTAGATACAATCTTAGCTGGATTGAAAAACTTCCAAGGCGTTGATCGTCGTTTCCAATTCAAAGGCAATATGGGAACGGTGCAAGTGTATGATGATTACGGTCATCATCCTACCGAAGTGCGCGCGGTACTTGAGGCATTTAAAGAAAAGTTTCCAGACCAAAGGCTTGTGACCTTGTTCCAACCGCACCGTTATTCACGTACGCAAAGCTGTTGGAATGAATTTATTAATTGTTTTTATTTAACGGATGTATTGGTGCTAACGGATATTTATTCAGGTGGTGAGGCCCCTATCCCTAATATCAATGCAAAACGATTGTACGATGAAATTAAAATCGAAAATAAATTCTATTTGCCTAATAATGCATCCAAAATCGAAAGTCTTAAGAAAATATTAAAGCCTAATGATATTTTCCTAACTCTAGGAGCTGGCGATAATTGGAAAACGGGGATGGCACTTTTAGGTCCTGCAAAATAGCCAGAATATTGCCCCACTAAAAAACATAACATAGTATTGAAGAGTCATTTTAATATTTTCAAAGGATGTATATGAAAAATATTTTGTCACTTCTTCTAATTCTTGTATTCACAACAGCGTATGCAAATCCATTCGGCGATGCTGCTAAAGCATTAAACAATGCAGGTAATGCCGTAAATAAAGCGGCCGAAGATGCCGCAAAAAAACAGGCAGAAGCGGAAGCTCATCAAAAAGCCGAAGCAGAAAAAGCTGCAGCGGCAGCAAAGGCAGCGGAAGAAAGCAAGAAAGCAGAAATGGAAAAAGCAGCAGCTGCCCAAAAACAAATAGAAGCGCAGAAGAAAGCCGAAGCGGACAAATTAGCGAACGCGCAAAAAGCTATCGATGCTAAAAAGAAAGCGGAAATGGAAAAAGCGGCAGCAGCTCAAAAACAAGCAGACGCAGCAAAGCAGAACGCAGCTAAGCAAGCCGATACGACTCAAGTTAAAGCCGTAGGGGCGGCAGCCGTAAATCAAGCTCAGCAGGGTGTTCAGGCAGCTCAGGCGGCCGGTGCAAATGCAAAAGCCGCCGTTGATCACGCCAAAGCGGCCGCCGCAAATGTAAAAACTCCTGAAGTTAAAACTCCAGATGTGAAAGTACCAGATGTTAAGGTTCCAGAAGTTAAAGCGCCCGCTGTTGGGGCACCAAAAGTAACGCCGCCGACGGTAACGGCTCCGGCCGTTAAAGCTCCTCAAGTAAAAATGCCTGGCCAATAAATAATGTTAAAAAAATTCTGTTTCTCATTAATCTGCATAGTCTTAACTTCGGGCTGTGCAGTTTTGCATAGTGTTCAAATCGGTGAAATCGAAAGCTCGACCGAGTTAGTGTCAGTGCCTTTTGAAATCAAAGTCAGCGAATTTGGGGTGGATCTAAATGACGTTAAATCCACCGGTCGAATTTTGATGGACAAGAAAAGTTCTGATCAAGCCAATGATGTGTTAACGGCGATTCAGTATTTTCAAATGGGTCCACATACCGGAGCCGGCGTTTACAGCATTAGCTATGTAGATCACTTGGAAAATAAGGTTCGTGAGCAATGTCCAAGTGGGCGTATCACGGGTTTAATGAGTATTCGTGAAACAGCAGAATATCCGGTAGTAAAAGGTGAGATCGTAAAAATTAAGGGCTTTTGTTTAAAGAGCAAAAGGGAAAATCTATGAAGCTGGGAATTGTGGGCTTAGTTTTAATTTTATTGAGCGGATGCGTATCTTTGAATTCTGTTTCGCTTACATCAGTTCCAGTAGAGCGTGGACAGAAAGTACGTGCCGAATCTGAACGATTCATTTTTATGGGTTTTAACTTTGATAATGATTATGTGAACTCGGTGACTACAGACTTAAAAACTCAATGTCCAAACGGAACGGTCAGCGGTTTATTAACAAAATCAGAATCTATCAACTACTTCCTATATATTTTTTGGAAAAGCAGAATCACGGCAACAGGTTATTGCGTTCCAGGTAAAATGGCTTCGGGAAGTGACGTGATTAAAAAGCGTCGCCCTACCGATGATGGGACCGAGGAGCCGGCGGTACAATGAAGATTCAAGCTATCCTTTTAAGTATTTTAGGATTAAGTGTGCTGTTGCTGACCAGTTGCACCTACAGCGTACATCAAGTACCACTGTCTGATTTTAAGCCGTATACCCCCGGAAATATTGGCAAACCAATCGAAGCACGTGGAAAGCAATTTGTGATCTTGGGGTTTGCGAATGAAACGAACTATGTAGATAATGCGTACAAACAATTACAAGGTCAGTGTGTGAACGGAACAGTTACTGGAATTGCCGCTAAATCCTATTCCGAACACGGTTTCTTTTCTTGGACCAATCATATTCACATGCAAGGTCTGTGCGTTCAGCGATAATTTTTTGTGATTACGCTGCTTTCTTAATTTCATTTTTCACGAAGCGATTCTCCAAAGTCTCTGAGCTTTCTTTATCTGAATTCTTGCGTAGAGTCTGTTTTTTTCCAGAGATTGTTTCGGTAAGACTTTTCATTTGTTCTTTTAGTTTTTCAGCCTGGGCGTTTAGCGAATCGCTAGAAGCGGCCGATTCTTCGGCGCTTGCGGCATTTAGTTGGGTTACTTTATCAAGTTCTAGTACTGCACGATTAATTGCTTCCATGCCCGTTGATTGCTCTTGTGACGCATTGGCGATTTCTGAATTCAGTACGTTTACTTTCTCAACCGCTGTTACAATTCTATCCAACGACGTTCCACTCTCTTTGGCGATATTGTATCCCTTCTGAATTTTATCAACGCTTTCTTTGATTAAAGTCGATATCTCTTTTGCTGAGACTGACGAACGCTGCGCTAGTGTGCGTACAGCTTCGGCTACGACGGCGAAGCCTTTGCCTTGTTCGCCGGCACGGGCAGCTTCAACCGCAGCATTCAGGGCCAGTAGATTCGTTTGGAATGAAATATCATCAATAACATTTGTGATCTCTTCAATTTTCTTAGAGGAACTAGAAATTTCATCCATTGATTTGATGAGTTCTTTTACTTGGTGTTGTCCTTCCTGTGCTTGCTTGTGGCACTCTTGTGCTAAGCCTTTTGCTTGAGACGAGTTATTGGCGTTTAGTTTTATCATGCTAGAGACTTCTTCGGTTGAGGCCGAAGTCTCTTCGATGGAGGCCGCAGCTTCAGTTGCCGCGTTACTTAGCGATTGTGCTGAGCTTTGGATTTCATTGCTAGTGCTAAATAGCTCTTCTCCGACTTTGTTAAGATGTTCATTTACACTCGCCAAATTTTTAAAAGATGCATTTGTGATCAGCATAGCTACGGCAATGGAAATCGCCAACCCAATGAGGCCAGCAATAGCAAAAACTATCATTCCTT
The DNA here is from genome assembly GCA_002344565.1 of Bdellovibrionaceae bacterium UBA2351. Lineage (GTDB taxonomy): Bacteria > Bdellovibrionota > Bdellovibrionia > Bdellovibrionales > Bdellovibrionaceae > UBA2316. Next base: position 8,495 of record DDTZ01000179.1, read on the forward strand.
CAGAAATAGCCGCTTTGGTTGCTGTTTTTGATTGAATGATCGCGAAGGCAGCATGTAGGTGTCCGTCTGACCAATTCTCCATTTGATACCCTAAGATGTCCTTGCCGGTACCCCACGGAGACGTTTTAGGATCACCGTGACAGCTCAGACAGCCACGCTTTTCTGATAGGCGAACGGGACGATACACGATGACTTGATCAGATGACGTTTCGATGATTTCTAATTTTGTAGGATCGGCTTGAAACTGTTTTAAAATTTCAGCTTCCTTTGCTGTTGCTTGATTATCTTTGTTTCTTGGTTCGTTACTAAAAACACGAAACTCATATCCTTCTTCTTTTGAACCGTCGGTTCCAACAGTCAATGCCGCAAATATCGGAACCTGATTTAGAACCATTCGCTTTGCGTCTGATGGAAGGTTTCCATCTGGATGGGTGGTCTTCATTTTTTGTATTACATCGGCGAGACCGCCTTGAGTAGCAACGTAAGATGCTGTTTTTTCTAAGCGAGAAAGAATCGCTCTGGATTTGCTTACTAAGTCTGCTTCGCCCAGCTTTGAAACTTGTTGTATGGAAGCAAAGATCTGAATTAGAGACGATAGAACTACGGATAGTGTAAGCACGAGTATTATTTTTTTAAACAGACTCATAAGGCTCCCTTGGTTTCATGCGCTTATAAAAAGAATCGGTGACGGAGGTCTAGATATTGAATCAAGAGTTCTTGAGGCTGTTTATAATTCGGACCACGTGTGTGTAGGTAGAGTGGTAATGTAAAAAAAAATTAATCTAAATTCGAGAATCTTCGCAAAAAAAAGAGAAAAGAGTTTACCTTGAAACGCAGGGCTGGTCTTCAGTTAGAAATGTAGTAACCGTTTGCATCAACGTATCTTTATTGAACGGTTTGTTTATGAGACCAACCGCCCCCATGTTTAAAGCATCAGACTCGGTAACTTTAGATTGCCCCGTTACAAATAGTAATGGCGTTTTTTGAGTGCCATTTTGCTTTATACGGTTTAGAAGCTCAAAGCCGTCCATGATTGGCATTTGTATATCCGATATAATAAAGTTTATTTTTTCAGACTTCAGAATGGACAAAGCTTCGTGTCCGTTACTTGCAGACAGAACTGTGGCATTTTCTGAGGAAAGAAAGTCACACATTACTTCATTCAAATCGGGGTCGTCTTCTACCACCAAAATTTTGAAACCATTTAACTTGTGCATACGTATCCTTGGGAGAGCTAGGTTCTTTGTTATCTAATGTTTCGGCTGAAAGTCTAGGTCGATACACTCAAGAGTTCTTGATATGGGATGTTTCATTGTGAAACGTTATTTCTTGTCTTATACTTTTCATAGAACCATGCTGAAAAATCTTGCCAAAATCTGCCTTACTCTTGTTGTGATCCCGGGTCTAATTGCTGGTGCCGTATGGTACTTAAATGAAAGACATTTTTTTGATTTAACAGAATTGGATTTCAAAACAGAATTCAGCCGCGAAAGCCCCAGTGGTAAGCCGATCCTAGAAAACGAAATTAATTTGTTATCTAAAAAGTTAGCGGAATTTAAGGGTACGTCTTTATTTGAAGTGAATCTGGAAAAAATTCAACAGACAATTGAATCTGAAAATTGGGTTAAATCGGTCGAGATATATCGTGAATGGCCAAATAAATTAAAAATAGTTATTGATGCGTACGATGTTGTGCTTCTGTACTGGATGAATGAGAAAAAGATATTTCCGATTTTGGAAAATAATAGATTGCTTGAGCCATTAACAGTAGGTCAAGCACCAGATCGCACGATTACTGTCGAGAAAAAAATATTTGCTGAACCTAAAGTTAGGAAGAAAGCGATTGATTTATTAAACAGTTTGCCAAGCGCAGGATCATTCTCGACTGCAAAAATTTCGGAAGTTGGATACGACTCTAAAGAAGGCTTTTGGACTGAACTTCTGAATCGTGAGCTTCGAGTGAAATTAGGAAATGAAAATTTCGAAAGTAAATCATTAAGAGTTTCACAAGTTTTGGATTACATCGAGAATAAACAAATTGAAGCACGCGTCATAGATGCTAACCTTTCTCAAAAAGTTCTTGTCAGGTTGCGTAAGGAACCCTAAGCTAAAGTTATAGGACCAAAAGTATTGGGTCCTGCTATTTTTTTAAAGTCTAGGATGATTTTAAAACGTGAGTGCATATGTTCACTCACAAAAGCTTAAGGACAAGGAATGACTGGTCTAAAAAGTGGACACAAATCTAAATTTCCCGTACTCGCTGGTATAGATATCGGTTCGACGAAAGTATGTTTCGTCATTGGTATCGTCAACGAAGACAATAAAATTGAAATCGTAGGTGTTGGACGTGCTCCAAATGCTGGCATTCGACAAGGTATCGTAGTTAATATCGAAGCGACGCAAAACTCTATTAAGAAAGCAAAAGATGAAGCGGAATTAATGGCGGGTTACCAAGTGGAAGAAGCTTGGGTAGGCGTAAGTGGAACGCACATCAAATCATTTGATTCAAAAGGCATGATTGCCATCAAGAACAAAGAAGTCGCTGCCTCTGATATTGAACGCGTAATTGAAGCGGCAAAAGCCGTTGCGGTTCCTGCGGATCGACAAGTGTTGCATGTATTACCTCGTGAATACAAAGTAGATACTCAAGATGGAATTTCTGATCCAATTGGTATGTCGGGTATTCGTTTGGAAGCGAATGTACATATTGTTACAGGTGGACAAACAGCAATTAACAATACAATTAAATGTGTAGAGAAAACTGGGGTTAAAATTAACAATCTAGTCCTAGATCCTTTGGCGGCATCAATTGCGGTTGTTTCAGAAGATGAAAAATCGTTAGGTGTATGTGTTGTAGATATGGGCGGCGGAACGTGTAATTTACTATATTATGTAAACGGCAGCGTGGCTCATACAAGCGTAATCCCAGTCGGTGGACAGCACTTTACTCATGATGTTGCTATTGGTTTACGCACGCCTCAGTTGGCGGCAGAAACTTTAAAAGTTAATCACGGCTACGCGATTGGTTCACAAGTGGAAGATACCGAAACGATCGATGTGCAAGGTGTGGGCGGACGCAAATCTCGAGAAATTCCAAAGCGTGATTTAGCGGATGTTATCGAAGCGCGCGCCGAAGAAACTTTAAATTTAATTTATCACGATATGAAAATGAGCGGTCTGTTGCCGATGTTGGGCTCTGGTGTTGTTCTTACGGGCGGCGCGAGTCAGTTGGCGGGACTCGTTGAGATGGCGGAATTCATTTTTGAGATTCCGGTTCGTCGTGGTGTGCCTGCTAATGTAGGCGGATTAACTGATGTCGTGAAATCGGCAGAATATGCCACTTCAGTTGGTTTGATTCAGTATGGATATAATCAAAATAAAAATATTTACATAAAACTTGGTCAGGAAATGAAAAGCTCGGAATCTGGAGATGGGCTGACAAGAAAGATTAAAGATTTTTTCGGGCAAATTTTTTAATAGGGGAGAGGGCATGTTTGAACTCGAAGAGAACATCAATATAGGGGCAAATATCAAGGTAGTTGGCGTTGGTGGCGGCGGTAGTAACGCAGTTACAACAATGATCGAAGGCCAAATGTCGGGCGTAGAATTTATCGTTGCCAATACAGACATTCAAGCGTTGAACGCAAATAAAGCATCGACAAAAATTCAATTAGGTTTAGATTTAACTAAAGGTTTAGGCGCCGGAGCAAATCCTGATATCGGCCGTAGAGCTGCAATTGAATCATACAACGAAATCGTAGAAAAATTAGAAGGCGCAGACATGGTATTCGTGACTGCGGGAATGGGCGGCGGAACTGGTACTGGTGGCGCGCCTGTTGTGGCTAAAATCGCTCGCGAGTTAGGTGCACTAACAATCGGTGTGGTAACTAAGCCATTTATGTTTGAAGGTAAAAAACGTGGAAAGCATGCGGAAGCTGGTTTACAGGAATTACAAGACAATGTGGATACTTTAATTGTCATCCCAAACCAAAAGCTTCTTAGCATCGCTGGTGAAAAGACTCCTCTTTTAGATACATTCAAAAAAGCAGATGAAGTTTTATTACAAGCCGTAAAAGGTATTTCTGATTTAATTAACATCCGTGGTTTGATCAACTTAGACTTCGCGGATATCCGTACTGTTATGAAAGAAAAAGGTATGGCGATCATGGGAACTGGTTCTGCGAAAGGTGAAAACCGTGCAGTGGAAGCAGCTACATTCGCGATTTCGTCTCCTTTATTAGAAAACATCAAAATCGATGGTGCTACTGGTATCATTATCAACGTTACGGGTGGTAGTGATCTTAGCCTTTATGAAGTTAACGAAGCGTCGACTCTTATCACTGAAGCGGCTCATGAAGATGCGGAAATCATCTTTGGTGCGGTTATTGATGATTCATTAGGTGATGAAGTTCGTGTTACCGTTATCGCAACTGGTTTCTCTGATCCAGCGGAAAAGAAAAACACAGTTCAGGACGCGTTTTCAGGAATGCAAAATTTCTTGAATACAGCCCCGATTCAAATGCCTGCTTTGAACATTCCGCCTCCATCTGTAAATCCAGCGATGAGTGCTTCAACAGGATTAAATTTTGAATTACCACCGATCTCAACTGTACAAAATTCAGTGAATCAATTTACTCACGAAATGAGAACTGAAACTGTAGTTCAAGCTCCGGTAGTTGAAGTAGCTCCGATGATGCCTCAACAACAAATGACGACTCCACCGCCAGTTCAGCATGTGCAACCTGTGGCTCCACAATTTCCGATGCAGCCAATAGCGCCTGAGTCTCAAATGATGTCTTCAGAAGTCACACCTTCTGTTATTACGCCAAATGAGTCTTTGTTGAACTCGCGTGATATGCTAATCGCCAAAGCACGAGCGTTTAAAGAAAGCCAGGATTTAAAAAGCAAGCATACTGGTCCAGAGCAGTTATCTATGATGATGGAAAATGAACATGCATCGAATCAGCCGTCTGCATTAGAAGAAGCTCGTAAAATGGCACGCGATGTATTGTCTTCAAGTTTCCATGGTCAAAACTTAGACGTTCCTTCTTTCATCAGAAAACGTCAAAGCATGGAATCTGAAAATAAAAGCGAGTAGTGGCTAGTTATTTTCTTTCTGATATTCACTTAAAAAGCCTAGATGATGAGTCATCTAGGCTTTTGCTTTTGTTCCTTAGAAATATTTGGCCTAAAGCACCCGGTGATATTTATCTACTTGGGGATATCTTTGATATTTGGGTGTCCAATCATTCACTCTTTATTAAAAAATACGCGCCGTTAATAGACGAGTTAAAGAAAGTAAAATTGCAAGGTTTCAAAGTCGTGTACTTCGAAGGTAATCACGATTTACATTTGAAAAAATTTTGGAAGCAAGAGCTTGGTTTCGAAGTTTACTATGACGTCGGTTTTTTCTCGATTGAGGGGCAAATATTTCGTTTAGAACACGGCGATTTAATTAATCAAAAGGATTTAGATTACTTAAAGTTGCGACGCTTCTTGCGTACACCTACGATGATTGCATTGGGGCATTGGTTACCTGGGCGGTTCTGGAATATGGTTGGCGAAAAATGGAGTTCAACCAGTCGTAAGGCAACTTTAGCCTATCAACAGCAACGAAATGCAGAGGTTGTTAATATGATTCGCGAACACGCGAAGTCGGAAGTTCTTAAGAGGCCGTTTGATTGTATTGTAAGCGGTCATATGCACGTCGTAGATGATTTTGATTTTGAAGCCAATGGTAAAAAAATTCGTTCATTCAATCTCGGAACCTGGTTAGATGGGGCAAAAATTTTGAAATATGAAAATCAAAATTTTACATGGTTGAAATCAGACGATATCGATCAAATCAAAAGTTAAACTGAAGTGAAATTTCGCTAAATGTAGTTTTGGTAGAATCCACGCTGCTGTAGTTCTGGCCAGCGGCAACCACTAGAAAAAACTTGGGAAAATAGTAGATGCCGACATCAACGCTATCCACGTAGTACTGGGTTTCTGATAGTAAGTCATCACTGTATGTGCGAGTTAAAGTGGTATCGATCCAATCAAGAGGAAGTATTTTTATCGAAACCGACTTTGAATGTTCAGATAGGCTATCTAAAGTATTTTGGATATTTGAAAAAAGCGACTTAAGAAATTCGAATCGGTTGAGTCTGGTTTTGATTGTTTCGAAATCTTGATTATAGCGGTTTTCATAGTATGAGCCTGAGATTTCAAACCAGTGAATAGGAAAAAAAGATGCCGAAATCCCTGTTGAGGTTTGCTCTAAGCTGAAATCAAACTTTCTTCGTGTGAATGTTTTGGATTGCTGCATATCGATTTTTTCGGCACGAAGTCGCACGCCAAAATTCGGTTTAAAGCTGTCACTTTCTATTCCGTAAAAAAACTTTTTTCCTAATTCTAGCCCGGTTGTCTTGGTTTTAAGTTCTTCGGATGTGTTGGTATATTGATCTCCGTACAGATTGGCTGAGAAAAAACTGGGTGTTAGAGCCTGAAAGCTGATTTTTTTTATGTCAGAATCAGAGCTATCATAGGAGTTATGTATTTTAGAGTATCCAAGAGTGCCCTCAAAGAAGGTATCATCGTCTTTCAGAAAGGACTCGTTATTCGCAGAGGCTTCAAAGCCAGTAGTGGTTAAATCAGAGCTTTGATTTTTAAGAAGTCTGATATTATGGGCATGTCCGAGTGTTGTTGTTAAAATTAGAAAAAGAACAATGCCCAAGAGTTTCATAAACTAAAGAGTAAAAGCTAAAAGTGGTAAGTGTAACCTAGAACACCTTGAATACCCGACATAGTTGTTGCCATATCATTTTGGTCGTACTCAACCTCACGGCTCTTTTGAGCTTGAGTAAAGCCAGTTAGAGTGCCGCTCACGCTGTCCGCGATATTACGTTCAATTGGTAGATAGCGAACATTACCTTCTAGGGTCATGCAATGATTTTCAGTGAAACAGAATTCCGCGCCTAAGCCTGCTTGCGCACCAAAATTTGAACCCGAGTAGCTTAGAGAGGCATCACCTTGTTTCACTTCGCCTTTTAAATATCCAAATCCAACTCCAGCCTGCATAAAAAAGCGAATGAAGCTGTTTTCCAGTGGGTATAGTCTTAAAAGCGGGAAAAATGTAAAACCCGATAAGCTGTGATTGTAATCGCCTACTGTAGTTCCAGAACCTTTACCAGATTGTGTAAAATATGATGGTCTGAAAACTAAAGCAAATATCGAACCGCTAAAGCGATATTGATACTGTATAAAAAAATCATAAGCCGATGTTAAGCTTTTAGTAGAAACGCCACCTTGGGATGAGTTAACGTTATCGATAATAGAATTCAAATCCTTTTGGTCGGACGAAATAGTAGTTAAACCGCCCGTGATAGAGTGTCCGCCGCCACCGCCACCTTTTGCAAAAACATCTTCTGCAGAAAGGATGATAATGGAAATCGATAAAAGAATGATAAACAAAATCCGTTTCATAAAATCATCTCCTGAAATAAAAAAACCTATAAAGTTGCCTTTATAGGTTCTATTAATTGCAGTTTAAGTGCAAGTCGAGCTATGAAACTCGATTAAAGACCGGGAGCCGGCGCTGCTGGTTGCGCAGTAGGCACTTTCATTGGAGCTGATGGTGTAATGCCGCGATTTCCATAAACGATCGTGCAGAATTGAGCCCAAAATCCCAGGATATTAGTATAGGATTGTTCAACATGGGAAACTTGAGTGACATTGGCTGCTTTTGCGGCTGCTGTGATACTCGCATCACCTAAAGCAACTAATCCTAAGTAACTAGAAGCACATGCTTGTCCATGCATTGCACCTCTTGGAGCGCCCGTTGCGTTGATCGGACCTTGAACATCTGAGTACAACATACCGCTGATCGGTTGTCCTGATGCACAGCCTGTTAGGTAAGCAGAAGAGATTGCTAAGCCGCAAGCTAAAATAAATTTAAAAAGTTTCATAAATTTCCTTTTCTATATTGTTTAAGAAGCAATGAGTGCTTTCTATTTTTTATTATCTTCTATAAAAGGGTGATTGTTTCTATTTAGAATGTCAATAGTATTAGTAGTGATGGAGTTAAGTGAGTGAAGGCCGGAATGAAAAAGAAACTAACTGAAAAAGATCTGATTGAAACAAAAGTAAAAACGCTGGGAATACCAAAAACAACATTTTTAAAAGTACAAACGGACGAAATTGTTCTAAGTAATTCGAAAAAAAGTATTCGTGAATTCATACTTCATCCGGGTGCCGCGCTTGTAATTCCCGAAACCAAAAAAGGTGAGTTGTTATTTATAAAACAGTTCCGTTATCCTTTGAAACAGATTTTCTTAGAGCTTCCCGCCGGAAAAATAGATAAAGGTGAAAAACCAATTGATACCGCGAAAAGGGAGCTAAGGGAAGAAGTCGGCTACCTCGCTAAATCCATGAAATACATAACGACGATTCATCCGGTAATTGGCTATGCTGATGAAGTGATTCATATTTATTTGGCTCGAGGACTAAAATATGTAGGTGACTCACCCGATGATGGTGAGTTCCTGATTCCCCAAAAAATGACATTAAAAGCAGCAATGGCTAAGGTAAAGCGGCATAAGATTACTGATGTGAAAACTCAAATCGCTTTATTCTGGTACGAAAAAATACTTAAAGGTCGTTGGTAGATAATATAAACGTAAACTCTAGGGCCTTCTCTTTCAATTTTTGATAGCGCCCCGAACTACCACCATGTCCTGATTCCATATCTGTTTTTAACAATATTCTAGAATTAGATGTATTCATTTCACGTAAACGTGCCACCCATTTAGCAGGCTCCCAATATTGGACTTGGGAATCATGTAGACCGGTTGTGACTAAAACATGCGGGTAGTCCGTTTTTTTTACATTGTCATACGGTGAATACTTTAGAATATAATCGTAATACTTTTTTTCGTTAGGATTTCCCCACTCATCGTATTCACCAGTGGTTAACGGAATAGAATCATCCAGCATGGTTGTTACCACATCTACAAATGGAACTTGAGCAACGATTCCTTTATAGAGTTCCGGACGTAAATTCATAATCGCGCCCATCAACAAGCCGCCAGCACTTCCGCCCATTGCAAATACAGATTTTTTGTCGACGATTTTTAGTTTAATAAGCTCATCCGTTGCATCGATATAGTCGTTAAACGTGTTCATCTTATTACCCACTCGGCCTTCTTCGTACCAATAACGACCTAGTTCTGACCCGCCACGCACATGAATGATGGCGTAAACGAAACCGCGATCAATCAAAGAAAATACGGTTTGTGAAAAATAAGGAGTCATTGAGGCACCGTAAGATCCATAGCCGTAGGTTAAGGCCGGAGACTTTCCGTCGTTAATGTGGTCCGCTTTCATTAGTAAAGACACAGGAACTTTGCGACCATCTCGAGCGGTGATCCAAATACGATCGGTTTTATATTTGGCAGGCGTAAAGTTTGGAATAAGTCGTTCTTTTTTTAAGGTCTTTTCTTTTGTAGCTAAATTGAAATCGAAGGTTTGTTCCGGCTGCCTCATCGATTCAAAAACGTAGCGGAATACTTTGGATTGATATTCGCTTTGAGCATCGGGTTCCGCCGTATACGCTTTGTCGGTGAATGGTATAAAGTATTCCGTACCGTTTGTGCGATCTTTAACTAGGAGCTGATCAAGGCCTTCAAATTTTGTCGAAGCTACGATGTAGTCTTTGAACACAATCACATCTTCTAAGTAGTAATCAGTTTTATGAGGAATAACTTCTTTCCAATCCGTTTTAGCGATTTTGTTGATTGGCGTTTCGAATAGCCTGAAGTTTGGGGCTTTCCAGTTGCTGCGAATGTAAAAACGATCGCCACCATCAATTACATCATATTCGTGTTCTTTCTCGCGCTTTAGGAAGGTTTTGAATTCACCGGTCGGTTGACTAGCGTCTAAGTATCTGACTTCTGTCGTTAGGGTACTGCTGGATATGGTGAAAATGTAATTCTTGGCCAAGTTTTGATAGATAAAGATTTCATATGTATCGTCTTTCTCTTCCATTACTAGCGTCGATGTTTTTGTCTGAATATCGTATCGATAAACTTGGAATGTGCGTAGTGTCTCTAGGTCACTTTTTGTGTAAAAGAAATAGCGATTGTCTTTAGACCAAGCGATGTTTGGTTTTGCTTTTTCAATTTTTACTGGAAGAACTTCTTGGGTGCGCATGTCTTTGACTTGAATCGTAAATAGTCGACGACCTTGAGTATCATAAGCATAGGCCATGAGATTATGATCATACGACATAATTGGTCCCGACGACTCATAAAAGTTTTGGCCTTCAGCCTCTTTGTTTACGTCGATAAGAATCGTTTCTTGTCCATCTTTCAAATTTTTTCTGGAATAAACCGGATACTGTTTGCCGGGGACAAATTTTGATGAATACTCATAACCCGCACGTTCTATAGGAACGCTAGACTCATCTTCGATAACTCGTGATTTGAACTCATTGAAAATTAAATTTTGAGTTGTTTCGAATGGTTTTAAAACAGAATCCGTATATTCATTTTCTTGCTCTAGATAAGAAATAACATTTTTGTCTTCGCGGTTCTTCAACCAAAAAAA
>DDTZ01000061.1 GCA_002344565.1 Bdellovibrionaceae bacterium UBA2351
GGAAAAGAATTCGTGAACACTACAATCATGATTAACAAAAACATGACGTTTTACAGCGGGTATAATCATGAAACGAAAGAGGGCAAAGTTCGCGTTGATCTCGCCAATGGCCAGTTTGGTCAGGTAATAAAACTATATTCGCGTGAGGTCAGGGGCGACAAAGTTTTTCCGAAGCGTGCAATGGTGAAGTTTCCCGAAGTTGGAGAAAATGTTACCTTAAATGTTCCTGCGAAAATGGCTTCTGAAATTTTTGAGCTCGGCTACGCAACAACAATTCACAAGGCACAAGGTAGTGAATTTGAAGTCGTATTCATGGTTCTTCCGCTTGATGCAAGTTGGCTTGTGTCTCGGGAGTTGATTTATACGGCTCTCACTAGGAGCACCAGTAGAATTGTACTATTCCTTCGTGGAGACATTGAGCTGATGAAGAAGAGTCTTTCTCCAGCTAATTCAGATATTGGTTCAAGAAGAACGAGGCCTCTGCACGGTGATGACTGGCATCCCAACCTTTATACGCAACATATAACGGCTAAAGGGCTACAGGTAATTTCAAAATCTGAATGTATCATTGCCAATCTTATGGATTCACAAGGCCTTGAGTACGAATACAATTATGAACTCAAAAGTAGGGATGGAAAGTCGAAGCGCTGGGTAGATTTTATGGTTCGTGTGGGTGATAAACAGGTCTATTGGGAGCATGCCGGTATGCTTTCACAAAAAGCTTACCTCAGAAAACATAAGTTCAAACTTGATTGGTATGAAAAACAAGGTCTTTTAAAGCAACTGTTGGTCAGCGATGAAGTAAATGGCTTCGATTCGGAACGAATGAAAAAGGTTATTATCCTCCTTAAGAATGGCGACCTTGAAGCCGCAAGGAAGATCTTCGATCCAACCTTGGGTAAAAAATCGGAATGACTGTTTCCTTCAAGGCATAGACTGGAGCGACTAGCACCCAAGGTTCAAGGGACTTGGAAACTGAAATCAAATCGCGAAGGCCTCACTTGCGAACTGGTAACAGCATCGCTCGGCCCCACTTGGAAGCCTGCGACTCTTTAAGTATCTGATATTGCGCGATTCGCATGGTTTGGATGAATTTGGGAATCTGGCCTGAAGCAGCTACGATAAGAGCTGCGGCAACGGCCGCCTGAATAAGTTGTTTTGGAATCATAGAGACCTCCTAATCGGTCGTAAGGGTTGAGATTTGTTTCGCCAGGAATGGCGGTGAAAAGTTCTAGGAACTTTGGGTGCTCAGCCTAGAAAAGCTGAGCCGAATGGACTTCTAAAAGGGCGATTTTTCGGTTCTCCATCAATGACAGGGGCAGTCAGGGAATCTGTTAGAATGTTTTTACCACAAAACGTTTTAACAAAAGGATGCCCTAAATGCCCCCAATTAGATCGGAATCTATCATTGGATTACCAGATTATAAAATCATTTCCTGCCAAGGGATAAAGACCGTAGAAATTTTAGTAGAATACACCGGAGTGATTGGTTGTATTCACTGTGGCTCAGTTAATTTACGCAAGAAAGAGCGGTTTAACCGAGTTTTAAAGCACCACAGTATCGGAATTTCAAAGAGTTTGTTGCTGGTGCAGACTTACAAGTTTTTTTGCCGGGACTGCGGAAAGTATTTTAATCAGAGATTGCCCGGAGTTCAGCCCTATCAGCGCTCCACGGAGCCATTTAAAGACGAAGTGTCGATGAAACATCACGATGGTGTGTCCGTAATAAAAGTGAGCCAAAGACTTGGTTTGGGCGAAGCCACCGTTGGCAGATACTACAGAAATTATATAGCCAGGGAATTTAGAGAACACAAAAATGCAAGTGTTCCTAAAGTTTTGGGAATTGATGAGAAGAAGTTTTCAAAAAAACTGGGGTATCAAACAACGCTGGTAAATCTGCAAAAGCACACGGTGTATGATATTACGCTTGGTCGAACAGAATCTAACCTGGGCAGGTATTTGCAGAAGTTACCAGATCGGAATAATTGCAAAGTTATAGTGATGGATTTAAGTGAAACCTATCGAAGTATTGCCAGAAAATATTTTCCAAAAGCGATGATCGTGGCAGATAGGTTCCATGTGGTTAGGTTGGTGAATCATCATTTTTTAAAGGTGTGGTCCGAGTTAGATAAAGTAGGAAGAAAAAATCGTGGATTGATGTATTTAATGCGGATGCATGAGTGGTCAAAAATGAAAGAGAAATCGAGAAAGAATTTAAATAAATATTTGCAGGAAAACCCTGCGCTGAAAGCGATTTACGATTTTAAACAGAAACTGATGAAGTTAATTTTAACACGAGTTTTTGGGCGAAGAGCAGCTCGCGAGCAGATACCAAAATTTTTGGACGCAATACGGGCCTTAAAAATGTCGAATTTTGGAAATTTAGAAACATTGGGAAATACATTGGATGAATGGAAAGAGGAGATCGTAAGGATGTGGAGATTTAGTAAAACCAACTCAATAACTGAGGGTTTACATCGAAGAATGGATGAGATACAAAATCGTGCGTACGGTATGCATAATTTTAATAATTATAGAATCAGAGTAAAAGCATATTGTAGCTAGCAGAAACCATGACTGCCCCTACCTTTGGAGAAGAACC
>DDTZ01000212.1:0-8910 GCA_002344565.1 Bdellovibrionaceae bacterium UBA2351
TAGTAGATAAAAGATCACGATTATTTGTGGTCTCCGCCAACTGGCCTAATGAGTCGTCTTCTAAAAAAGCAGAACTTACGGCCGCCACTTGAAAACCCAAATCATTTTTATGGGCCTCTAGTTCCTTTTTTAGCCATTCATTTTCTTTGCCTTGATGGGCCGATGAATTTGAATTGATCCAACGAGTTTGCTCGTTAATAGAATTTGAAAGTCGATCTTTTTCATCATTAATTCTCTTTTCTGAAAGACCCGCATAGGCCCCAAAACCATAAATAATCAAAATCCCTAAAATACTAAGTGCCGCAAATGTATTGAATATGACCGTAGCCTTTGAACGCGCATAGAAAAACGCGAAAGTAAGCAGTCCACATGTTGACGCAAATATCGGAATAAACACCAACGCGATTGCGGCTGTCGAAGAACGTGACTGCAGCACGCCCCATGTATAAATTGGAAAACAGATAACCACGGACACAATACTATAAAGCAGCGGTTTCCATTTTTTTTTGGCAACATATTCAAAAGCATAAGCAAGATACGCCATAGGTAGGACTACAAGTAAAAGAAATGCCATACCCCGAGTATACGCTCAAACACTTCATCGCTGTCAAAAGGAAAGGCAGTCAAATTACCTTAGTTTCGCTGAACAAATCTTAGATAGGTGTTCGTAAAAACTACAGCGAAAATCACCCCTTTACAGACCCGCGTCTCAGTATGAATCGCCATGAAAATCAATACGAACAATGATTACAGAACTATGACATACTAACTTATACAGATCGGGGGAATCTATGAAGTCAATTATTGTTTCATCGCTACTATTATTGATACCTACACTCGCCCGTTCAAAAACGCCATATTTATCACCCGGAAACTTTTCAGCAGCATCATTAACCGTAGCTTTTGATCGCACAATTAAGTTAACGGAAAAAAATAAATTTCGTTTTCCGGTCACAATTGATTCCTACAATCGTTGCTACATCACATCCCAAACTCCGCTTCTTAAGAAGAAGCTGACTATCTCAAAAGGCAGCCAATGGCGTTCACAACCAAGTGAGGACTGGAGCGATTGGGATTCAAAGAAGTTCAGCTTTAAACTCACTCATAAAAATATCTCGGTATTATTAAAGTGCGAACTTAACTTGGCCGGAGAAATTTTATTACATCACTCAAACTTAACTAAAAAATCGTCTTCGGCTTGCGCCAGACAGGGCGGCTATATTCGCACGCACTCTCCAAAATCGATAACTCAGCAAAAGACAGGGAAGAATATCCGACTACCGTCGTCTGCAGTTGCATCGCAAGGCTATTGCATTAAACGAGTTTCGAAATTAAATACCTCGAAGTTCAGACTCGCCTTCTTAAAGCAGAAAATTCACCTAAATATGGAATTTCCAACTAGTGAAACTGATGTTGATGCTATGGTGGAAACTGACACGTTCTAAGGCAGTTAAATGTCTCTGTGTTTAACCCCAATACATTGAAAGGGTCCCATTAACAGATTAATCGTTATATATAGGGCCCTAGGATTGCAAAATAGGGCCACATGTTTGTTTGGATCGCCCGCCTACTTATTATTCTTACGCTGCCTTTAACAAGTCTTGGTAATGTATGCCTGCGGTTCTATTTTCCTAAAGTCTACTCTAATGAAACCGCTTATGGCCTACAAGCATTTAAGCTGAACCTAGAACGAATTAGAACCAATCTTAGTAAAGCTAAAGGCCTAACCGACGAACAGAAAATTAGATATTTTTTATCGTCTGACACGCGCATCGTTTTTTTTCGATTGCAAAGCCTAGCTCGTATTTATGAAAAAGCGTATGATTTACCCTTCTTCACTGAAAAGAAAGATTTTTTCAAACGCTTTGAAGACTTGATTGGCAAAGTTGACCTTTACAACGGACTGATGGCGACCTCAAGAAAGATAAAACAACCGCGCCTAGTAAAATATTTTGAAGACAAAAAAACCTTAGCTGGAAAGAATCTACTTGAAGCACTAGAAGAGGAAGGCTTTACCTCAAATCCATCTAGAAAGATCGATAGTATCTATCAAGAGCTTGCTGAATTTTCTGATTGGAAAGACGCCGACAAAGACCTGCGGCTCCATATTAAACGCTTAGCAAAAGAAACGCGAAAACTTTTAGACGAAGTGAAAGAACGAAAATTCACCCAAGATGACATCGAACTTGGCTTACACGAACTACGCAGAAAATTGCGTTGGCCACTTATACATATTCAGACATTAAATCGCCTCACGGTATACGACGAGTCCGATAAAACGCCAGCAGGTGTTCAGGCATACTTCAATGTTATGCTAGCTCAAAATCCAAAAATTTTGAAAAGCAGTTTCCTACGTATGACTTTGCCGGACATTAAACATCCTGCTCAAATTCCTTTGATTCCTCACGCCATGCTAACGGATATCGTATCAGAAATTGGGATCCAAAAAGACAAAGCTGAAGCAGACATTTATATCGCCGAAGCAATGCGCGAACTCGGTTTTGAGGCGCGCACTCAGGCAAAAGTGATGGCCGATCTGATAACAACTACCGCACGTACAGAAGTTCTTGATCACAAAGCACTGGCCGATAAATACCAATCTGAACTCGAATCTTCAGGTCTACTGTTGTACTACGCAGAACAGTTGGAAAAACTGAACGATATCAAACCATGACACGCTGGGTTCTATTGACCACCCCTTAATCACATGATTTGTTGATGCCCGCCTCGCACACACGCGGGGTCTCAAACAACAGGGTTATGTCTATGCTATTTTTAAAACTTCTTGTCGCGGTAGGTTTTGCTCTTCCAGCGATGTCTCGTACTCTTGGCCAGGAAAGCGATTCTGGAACTAAAGGTCCTCCCTACGCGGAACTTGTAAAATACTTTGCCAGTCTTCCTCAGAAATATCCTGAGTTCATTCAAGTTAGCCAATTCGGCACAACACCAAAAGGTCGTCCTTTAGTAGTTTTAAAAGTTTCATACCCGACACGTTTTTTATCACCTCGTTTTGTAGCCTCACGCGCGCAAAAAGCAGCGATTTTAATTACGGGCACTACTCATGGCGACGAATACCTGGGAATTGAAGATCGTTTACCTGAGTGGTTTGCAAGTGAAGGCGTTCGTGATCCAATTATTGCTCCTTATTTTCAATCTGGTGGCGTAATTTATTTAGTTCCTATCTTCAACCCAGATGGATACGAAGCTCGTCAACGTGGCAACTCTAGAGGCGTGGATTTAAATCGTGATTTCACTGTGAAACAAGCCAAGTTTGAAGGCTTCAAAGAAGTCGAAACTCAAGCTGTACGTGATATGTTGATGAATCAGCTTAATATCAATCAGCAACGTTTGTTAATTTCTATGGACTATCACTGCTGCATCGGCGCAGCTCTCTACCCTTGGTCATTCAGCAAAGCGCCTCAGTTGCCGCCGGAACATTTAGCTCTTTATAAAAACTACGGAACTATTATGACTAATATTTTCGGTGCTGATTTCAGAGTCGGTACGACTCCGGTTGTATTAGGCTATTCCGCGATTGGAACAAGCAAAGATTATTACTATGAAAACTACGGCTCAATGAGCTTTACGTTTGAAGGCGAATACCGCACGGAAAAGAATAAGTTCCCTCAGCACATACAAATGTGGAGAAGCTTAATTCAGTATGGCCAATTAACCCGCGGAATTCTTCGCTAGATAATTTTCCGGCACTCATTATACCAATAAAAAAGGCTGCCTTGTGAGCAGCCTTTTTTATTTTATTTTTTCAACTATTTAAACTAGAAAGAAATTACTTGTGTTTGTGGAGCTCCAGCCATTTGAACCTGGATTTGCTTTGAACGTCCGTCCGCCAATTTCACATCTAAAGTGTATAAACCTGGATCTAGTACTTTAAAGAAGTTTCCAGCCGCATTTGTTTTCATTGGCTTTTCACCCTTGTTTTTGATTATTCCAGAAATAGTAATCGTTGCCTCCAATGGCTGGAAACGTGCTGCTGATACGACTTTCAAGCTCAGCATGTTTTGGCTCATACGCTGAATAAAGTAGGCCCATGCTTTTCTATGCTTAATTAACGTTGGCTCACGAACTTCGTAAGCGGGTTGGAAGCTTTGATTCACTTCAAATGTGAATGACAAAGCACCAAATTCAGAGTGCATAAAGCCCATCGAATCACCATCTACAGAATACAACAATTTCCACGGTGTACCGGCAGTGTATGTTCCTTTGTTGTTATCTGATGGAAGCATAGCTGCTAATTCGCCACCGACTTTTTGGTGAAGTGCATTTTCACCAGTGAAAGCACCTTGGCAACCATACGGGTAAAGAACGAGTTCACTGTACGAATGGTAGCTTAAAGAAGCCGTTGGGTACGTCATTAAACCCAGTTTCATTAGCGCTTGTGTTTCCGGTTCGCTGCCCGCTGAAGCCCCTCTATAAGTATCCGAAGATGGGCTACCCGATGAACCGCCGCACGAGTTCCATGCGAATGTATAGTTACGATTTAAATCTACGCCATGAACGTTATTACCGTTAGCACGGGCATTTTTTCGCCACCAAGTATCTGATGTCCAAACGATATTGTTACCATCCACGTTTAACATTGGAACAATCCAAACGTTCCACGCTTCGATCAATTGATTCCAACGCGAGTTTTGGCGTTTCATCGAAAGAATCACATCGGCAACGTCCATTACGATTTCGGATGTCATCACCTCACGCGCGTGGTGCATACCATCTATAATAAGTGTTGGCTTATTGAAGTAGGTCGGATCGTTACGCTTGGCTGATTTTGAAAGTAGTAACGCATAAATGGGACGACCTTGATTGGATTTGCCAATTTGTTCCAAGCGGCTGTCGTTAGGAAATTGAGCTTGGATTTTTTTTAATTTCTCTTCTACTTTTTGGGGATTCAAATAACGAGGATCTAGTTTATCCGTTGCTTCGATTCCTGGCGTGTGCGTGTTCTTAACCACAAATGGAACACGATACTGATTTAAACGATCGATTCCGGCTTGGTTAGTGATAACTTCGATCTTTCCTTCTTGCCATTTCACTCCCGCGATATCGTAATCATTTTGCTTTAACCACGCTAAATAGCTTTGCATTTGCTGGAAATTTAGAGGCGCTTGAACGTACACTTGATATCGACTTGCAGAAAGTCGAGTTTGGACTTGAGCTTCGCTTGTGAACCCAACCATGAGCATCGTAGCGAAAACTGACAACAATCCTTTCTTAAACATAAAACATCCTTTGTCTATTGAGTTGAAAGTCCTACTATTCAAACTTAGCTTTTGACCAAGGTCTAGAGAAATAGCTGACGACCTACAGAATAGTTAAAAGGAAACATGCTCTTATAAGGTTTGTTTATTAAAGGAATAAGAAACAAGAAAGGCTAAGTATCACTTAGCCTCCAATTAACATTCATTTAGAATTTTCTAACGAGTCCAACAACGACACCTTTGATCGTGACCTGGTCCGGATCATAAAAGAATGACTTTAATTTACTGTTCGATGGACGAAGCTCAATCTTTTGATTTTCGTTATGATTTGATTTTGATTTGTAATAGATTCTCTTAACAGTCGCTTCGTTATCCACAGAAGCCACAATGATATCCCCATTCTTAGCGTGACTTTGCTCTTGAACAAGAATGAAGTCGGCATCATTGATACCTTCCTCAATCATTGAATCCCCTTCGACTTTAACAACAAATGTAGTTTCTGGCTGTTTCACTAAAAGTGGAATCACATCCAAAGTTTCGTTTTCAAGTGTACGTTCGATGGGGTTACCGGCAGCCACACGTCCCAGATAAGGGAACTCGCCGACAGCCGCTCGGTTAGAGAATTGGGGAGAGGACAGAACTTCCCTTTGACCTTTCAAATTCGAAACTGTGGGCAACGGTTTCGACAAGTTCTGGAGGAGCTTGGTTTGGGAATCACCAGGAAATTCTGTCTTCTTCGTAACATTTAAAATTTTATCTTTAAAAAAGTCTGAGGTGTGCAGAATCTCGATACAGCGTTTTTGCCCCGGGAATAGGCGAAGATAGCTCTTGTTCTGCAATTGCTTTAAATAGTTCTGTACCGAGTTAAATGAAGCCAACCCGAAATGGTCCTTAATCTCTTGGTAAGAGGGACTGTGACCGTTTTCAAGAAAGTAGGCAGTAACAAAATCTAAAACACCCTTCTCTTTCGGAGAAAGGGGCTTTAGATTTTGTGGGAGGGGTGGTGTGTTGGACTTAGTCATATTTACACCAAATTTACACTGTAGAGTGTATGTAAGTCAACCCTCTGTTTTTAACTATTTTTAATATTAGATCTTTGTCTAGGACGCCCCTAAAAGCTCAATTAGGGCTTTTAATTTCGGGATTTAGACCTGTCTTCAGAACGGGCTTTTCATTTGACGCCAGCCATCCGGACGTAGGTCCTGAGCAATTTTGAAAGGAAACAATCAAAAACGGATTAATCACAACGAACAACGTAAACAAACGTACCGACTTACCCAGCATGAATTCCTCCTTCAGCATTTCTTAATTGTAAGTCATTGTGGTAAAAAACATTCAGTGATCTTTTTTTCCTTATCAAAATGGTACAAAACAAGCTTATAATATTATTTCAGATGAAATTCACCGACTCAAAAATATTCAAACACACTTTTTTTATTATTATTTTATCATACTCGTTTTCGTCGTTCGCGACGGAAGAAGTAAAAGAAACACCGACTCAAGATGCTACTCAAGTTGATACTAAATCGTCAGCAGCTCCAATGAATACTCCACCGAACATTGCGGACATTTGTATGCAAAGCTTGAAAGCATTTCCGGGTGAATCAAATTCAAAGCTGCTTCTTGAGGCCTGCAAACGCGCTCTTGTTTTACAGGAATGCCAAAGTGTTGATGGCGTGCCTATCTATCACTACGATCATGCGGGTAAAGATAAAACACCAAAGCGTATCTTAGCGTTTTCACTTATTCACGGCGATGAAACTCACGCGGGAACGGTTGGTCGTTATTGGATGGAGCGATTAGAAGATATCGAACCCCGTAATGACTGGCGTGTTATTCCCGTCCTGAATCCCGACGGCGTTAAACAAAACACCCGGTATAATGCAAACAAGATAGACTTAAATAGAAACTTCCCCACAAAAGATTGGGATGAATTAGCGCAAAAGTATTGGAAGCTTCACGCACAAAGTTCCCCGCGCCGTTTTCCCGGTTCTCAATCTGGAAGCGAGCCAGAAACTAAATGCGCTCTTAAACATATCGAAGACTTCAAGCCTGATTTCATTATTTCAATCCATACACCTTTAAATGTTTTAGACTTTGACGGCCCCCGTGTTCCCGCCCCTAAATACAGTTATTTACCTTGGAAATCCTTGGGTCACTTTCCAGGAAGCTTAGGCCGTTACATGTGGTTTGAGCGCAGTGTTCCCGTATTAACCATGGAATTAAAAAACACGTTGCCAAAATCCAACTCGCCGTTTGAAACTCTTCAAGATTTAATTGGTACATTAGTAAAATACGATATGAAATAGAGTTCTGATGAGATGAGATCACATCAGAACTACATCAATAAAAATCAATTTCGTTCAGTAAGAGATCTGCTTCTAAAAGCACTTCAAGAAATGAATATACAGAACCCAACCCAAGCGATCGATTTGGGTTGTGGGCTAGGTATCGAGACCGCATACTTAGCAAATACGTTTGACTGGTCCGTCCTAGCCATCGACGGCGATGCAGAGTTGCTAACCATGGCAAAAGGTAAAATTAAAGATTCACAAAAAACTTCGGTTGGTTTTTTACATTCCTCATTTGAATCCCTAGCGGCTCTCCCTCAGTGTGATTTTTTGTATAGCTATCACTCACTGCATTTTATTGACGACGCTCACTATGAGCGATTGTGGCCAATGATGTTGTCAGCGTTAAAGCCTAACGCAGTAATTGCCCTAAGCCTGTTTGGCCCAGAGGATGCCATGGTTACAAAGAAACACGCCATTGGAATTTCAGAAGACGACCTGAGGAAACGACTAGAAACCTTAAATATAAAATATATTCGTTCAGTTCGTGAACGCGGCCAAGAAATTCAAAACTATATCGAACTGATTGCCACTAATTACACTGCATCTAAATAGTTCGCATCGCCTTCAAAATTTTAATATCTAGAATTAGTAAACGGGATTGGACCTTGGTCTAATTTAAATAAAACCAATGATGTCTGCTTGATTTACATATAATTTACACATATGCTGGTTTTATAGAAAAGGAGTTCTATGCAAACCATTAACAATCTTGTCGCCCTTAACAAGAAACCCTACAAAGGAGAGTTTAACTATTTAATTTTAATTTACATACTACTAACGATGATCAACTTCATTGTTTAGATTTTTTTAGACCTAAGACTACCACCCCACCAGTCTTCCTAGCTTAAATTTTTGTATGGGCGGCGGCCTCTGAAGTCATCTTCGGAATAAGTTCCACGCCCACTTGTAATAACAATGGCCCTAACAACAACCCTGGTAAACCAAACACGATAATTGCACCAATAATTCCTAGAAGCGCAACAAACGGATGCACCCCACCCTCTTCGTCACCAGAAAACACATACGGCTTAATGACATTATCGATACTGCCAGCGATGATCGTTACAACAACTAATCCAATTGCATTACCGTTTTGTTGCATCATCAACGAGGCCAACGCTAAGACAAAGCTAACTGGTGCTGCGCCGATAACTGGAATAAAAGAAAGCAGGAATGTTAATATGAAAATCAATAGAAATTCATGATAACCAAAAATAGAAGCACCTGTCGCAACGATAAATGCTTGCAACATACCAATCAGAAATGTCGACACCAAAGTCATGTGGCAATTTTTCTTTAAGCATTCGATGATTTCCTCAAGTTCATCCTGAGGTAAAACC
>DDTZ01000212.1:9205-17583 GCA_002344565.1 Bdellovibrionaceae bacterium UBA2351
AAAAAGTCCTTAATCTGAGATGTATGGCTTACGAACACTATCAACATTCCAAGAAAAACTAACAAAGACATACCAAGTTCCGGAATACCACTTAGAAAACTAGTAGTATTTTCTAACACAATTGGAGACACCTTCGTAATAATCTCATCTTTGTTTGGCAGAATATCCTGTTCCAAATTTAAAGTGCGCAACATTTCATTTATCGCAACAAACGCTTTGTCCCAAATTGTATTCAAGGTTTGAAATAACTGCGAATTCTGGGTCCCTTGCGAAGTAAACTCCTGCAATAAGCGAACAACTTTTACACCGACATAGCCAAATGGAATGATCAGAAAAAAGAAGCAGAATGCCATAAGGTAGAGTGGAAAGAGTTTTTTTTGTCGACGAGCTGATCCAATTTTTTTCCAGATGGGCTCTAGACCGAAAGCAAAAAACATCGCAAGCAGCATAGGAATAAAGAATGGCATGAATATAATAACGAACGGAATCGCAATAGCGCAAAGTACTATTACACGAGCTATATTGTGTCTGAAATTAAGGCTTTTAAACATGAGTCCACACTATTGCCATGTGTGGACTATGTCTAGTGTTTAAACTGATTCTGCAGAGCTTGGTTAATTTCGTCGATGCGATCTTTCTTACTAATAACCTCGTCCTGAATTTCATCAAGACGGATTAATAATTTCTCTTTAGCCATTCGAATCGCTTCATAAATATTTTCATGATGCGCTTCCTGCTGGATACTAGAGTCCCCATCTTTGAGGCGAATTGCCACACGATGAAGTAATGCCAATTGATTTGTTGACCGCCCTTGGCCTTTCAACTCAAGTTCCATCGCTAACTTTTGAGGGTCTTTCGCGATCACGGCCGCAACCGTTGTTGGAGTAACATAGGGTTGAAACTCGGCGATTTGCTGATAAACAAATGATTTCAAATCTGGATCATCCTGAATCAGTTTTTCCGTTCTCGCTGCTCCCGAAGCTGCCTTCTTGCTTTTCCTCTTGAAAAGGGAGAGCGGATCTTTGACTTTTCGTTTTGCCATAGCGCCTCCTCCTATCTCTAGAGTATCACGGGTTTGCACGTTTTTATCCTACTCTAGACTTTTAATTTGCTATGAGTTTATATTCGTCGTGACAGTCTCATTATGAGGCTATAAATTTGTTTTGGCTTACCAAGAAAGGACTTTTATGCCTAAGACTTTAATCCTAGTTTTTGCGACGTTTTTTTTGATTTGTAATTCTTTCGCGATGGGAAATGATTTTAAATCTGAAGGAACTAACCTAACTGTCGAAACACTGACCCAACAAAAAGACATCATTTGGGGTTTTGATTTTATCGATGCCAATAAAATTATATTTACAGAGCGTTCGGGACAATTAAAAATATTGAACCTAGTCACGAAAAAAGTGGAAACGATTTCAGGCGCACCAAAAGTTTGGGAACAAGGTCAAGGCGGTTTACTTGATGTTCGCATGCATCCCAAATCTAAGCAGAAGTTATTTTTAACCTATTCTGAACCTGTTGATAAAGACAAAGGCACAACAGCATTTGCCAGCGCAGACCTTGAAGGAAATAGTCTTAAAAACTTTCGCCAAATATTCTCGGCGGGCTCTCCTAGCAATGAAGTGGCCCACTTCGGATCACGGATAGAATTTGATGATCAAGACCATGTTTACATCACGGTAGGTGATCGTAACGACAGACCAAAGGTTCAAGATAAGAAATTGTATATTGGAAAGATTATGCGTTTTAACTTGGACGGCACTGTTCCTAGCGACAATCCATTTGCTAAAGACGGACAAAAAGAAA
Source organism: Bdellovibrionaceae bacterium UBA2351 (assembly GCA_002344565.1). Classification (GTDB taxonomy): domain Bacteria; phylum Bdellovibrionota; class Bdellovibrionia; order Bdellovibrionales; family Bdellovibrionaceae; genus UBA2316. The sequence goes on from DDTZ01000212.1 coordinate 11,015, forward strand.
TTTGGACACTTGGTCACCGCAGCCCTCAAGGCTTGTCTTGGCGAGCAGACAAAAAGCAATTATGGGAAGCAGAAATGGGCCCTCAAGGTGGTGATGAAATTAACCTCATCGCTAAAGGCGAAAATTATGGCTGGCCCGTGGTGACCTATGGACGTGAATACTCGGGCCCCAAAATTGGAGAAGGTACCGAAAAGGCCGGTATGACGGCACCTATTGCCTATTGGGTTCCGTCTATTTCTCCATCGGGAATCAGTTTCTACTTTGGAGACAAAATTCCAAAGTGGAAAGGTAATTTATTCGTTGGCACTCTAAGCGGCTCTCACTTACGTCGTTTGGTGCTTCAGGGTGACAAAGTAATTCAACAAGAAGAACTATTGAAAGATATGAATTTACGTTTTAGAAATGTTCGCGGTGGTCCTGACGGTTGGTTATATTTTTCCACCGATCAGGGCCATATCATGAGAATCAAAACCAAAGGATAGATATGGAAATTTCTAATTCAGACGCGCCATCAGAAATTAAGTTGAATCCATCATGGTTAAAACACCTTGAGCCAGAGTTTAAATCTGAATACATGACAAATTTAAAGTCATTTCTGAAAGAAGAAATTAAAAAGAAAAAAACAATCTTTCCAAAAGGTCCGAACTATTTCGAGGCCTTAAATCGCACGGGGTTTGATAAAGTAAAAGTCGTTATTCTTGGCCAAGATCCTTATCATGGTGAAGGCCAAGCTCATGGATTGTCTTTCTCTGTGCCGAACGGCGTCCGCCCACCTCCGTCATTATTAAACATCTTCAAAGAAATTCGGAGTGACCTAAATAAAGAACCCTCGGTCAAAGACGACCTAAGCACTTGGGCAGATCAAGGCGTTTTACTGCTTAATAGCGTGCTTACTGTAGAAATGAGCAAACCGGCATCGCACGCTGGGCGTGGTTGGGAGGCTTTTACAGATAAAATTATTCATCTCTTGAATGACAAACGCGAACACTTGGTTTTTATTTTATGGGGAGCCTATGCTCAAAAAAAAGGTGCGTTTATTGATCGCAAGAAACATTTTGTAATTGAATCCGTTCACCCTTCCCCCCTATCAGCACATCGTGGCTTTATGGGCAGTCGACCATTCTCAAAAGCAAATGAGTATTTAAAAAAAACAGGGCAAACTGAGATAAATTGGTAACTAATAACAGCCGCGCTTTAAAATGAACGCTTCGCTTGGTGAAAGAAGTGCCGAATTCTGATCGTCACTTTTTAACTCTACATTACCTATACCCGAGCTAACCTTGCAGGCGATAAACTGTTCGTGATGGCGAAGAAATCCAATAAATGTATTTGCATCTGCCTCAGAACCGACGTCTTTAAAAAACACATTTGCTAACCCCGCGCTCAAGTCATGTTCGCCACCGACTCGCATAAAAAAACAATCTAGTGAATCACTCGATGGACGCATTTTCAAAAACTGCAAAGAAGCCGAAGTTGCGCCGCTATCGTCAGTATTCAGCATAGGTTCAATCCGCCAATCCGAAGCAATTCGAGGATCTGAAAACTTACCCGCTTTCAGTTTTAGAGTTATTACCTTGCTTGCACCCAAAACCGGTTTTTCATTCATTAAATTAGCGCCGGAATTTTTCCACTCGAAAACAGTTATATAGTTTTGAAAGCACGACAGTGCATTCGTGTTAGTTGAAATACCGTCAACGGCATCAAATATATTTTCGTCGGCAATAAGTGCAGGATCGGTATTTTCCTTTTTAACGACGTATTCCATCGAACGATCACCATCGCCTTTAGCACAATTCTGAAAGGTCAAACCTAAAGTTCCGACTAGTAATATTGAGATAAACACCCGTTTTAACAATTAGGCCCCCGACTAGTTAATAGAGTGCAAAATACTCACCATGTGGGTGCCACTATATTCAGTCCGCGTGAGGATAAATACTACACGTGTTTCTATTATACTCGACAGTGTCTCAAAATAGAAATCCAAGCACAGGTATCTGAAACTGCTTTATCACCCAAACGATGCCGGCGTTAAACCAACTAACTACTCTAATTCCGAAATTTAGAAATAACCGATAAGGTTAGCACTTGTTGATGCTTCAGCATCAATGTTCACCTTCGTGTTTAACTCAAAACCAAGCATATTGTCATAGTTATAAGACATAGCGGCTCCGTAAATAGGCTGAGTCGCCTGCGTTTGCTTATCCATCGCCATTACGCCACCCAATAAACTGACTTGAATTAAGTTCCATTTATTAACTGGATAACTTACGAATGAGTACCGTCCATAGACATCAAACATATTATAATTCTCACGATATTCCATTGCACGGAAGTTACCGTCAACATCATAGGAACCATTCGTCATATCTGTTGTATAGGCACGAACATTTGCATAGTGCGCTCCTAGAGCCCATCTTTCCGTCAACATTTTTTCGATACCCACACCTAAACCATTACCCGAGCTGCTGAAACTTCTGTCAGATGTGCTCATGCTTGACGTGCCGGCCATAATTTTCCAGCTAACCTCTTGAAGCGGTCTGAAATCTTCGCGGTCAACGGCAATTACGATTTGTTGTGGTGTTTGAGACAATGCACAGATACTTACTAAAAAGATAGCTACAGCAGAAATCACTTTCATAAATCCTCCAGATAATTTCTTAAAATTAAATGCCATTTTACAAATCTTGTCTATTGAATTTATTTAGATCAAATGGCGGTTAGGGATTTTTGGTACTCTGTATATTTTATTTTTTTGCGACAATTGTCTGATGCCATGTTTTTTTGGAGTTAAATGAACCGCCTTCAAGCATCCCCCATGTTTTTTCGATTTTCTAGAACGCGTATCGATAATGGTCCACTGAGAATACGTTTTCTTTTTTGAAATGTCGTAATAGGCTTGATCGATTACAAAAACATTTTTAATAGGTTCGCGCCCATTAGAAATGGGACGGTTCATGGCTACCTTAACACCATCGCCGTTCAATGTGTTAATAACGAAGCGACCTCCAGGTTTCAACTAAATCAAATTCATTGGCTCCGAAATGAGGTTTCAATTTTTTCATATCCCCACGAACAAAGTTAACTTTTACTTTGTGTTTGTCGGAACTTTGCATAGCCGTTTTAATAAAACCTAGAGTGAAATCAAGGCCCGTAACATCGTAGTCTTTTTTGGCAAATTGAATCGAGTGACGACCAGTTCCGCAGGCTAAGTCCAAAATTTTGGCCCCCTTAGGCAATCTAACATTTTTTAATACTTGATCGACTTCAACTTTGGCTTGAGCTTCGCGGGGACTAAACATAACTTCACCGGCCAATGGAATAAAAAACTTTTGCCACCATTCTTTCATTTCCCTCCCTCTGATGCCTAAGGCTCACTACTTTTTTGGTACACTATTCTTCGCCTGGGGCAATTTTCCACACGAGTGAGTCTATAACCATATTTGTTACGCTACACGGTCGGCGACAGTTTTGCATTTTATATTTCTGGAGTTTATCCCAAACCTAGAAAGAGACTGTAAAGTGAAAGAACATCAGCATCCTTGCTATTATATGTGTCGTGTATGCTCAAACGCTCTGTTAGTAACCGAAGCTATCGAGACACAGATTATCTGTGATCGCTGCGGGGAACTGCAACATTGGCACGAACCGAAATCGGCGATGGCGACACTTGCGTATTCCTTGACTGCGTTGATTTTCTTTATTCCTTCCAATCTATATCCGTTCATGACCGTTGAGTTATATGGCAACAGAAACTCGTCGACGGTTTGGGGTGGGATATTGTCGCTAGTCGAGGACGGCTCATGGCCAATAGCTTTAATCGTGTTTCTAGCCAGCCTTGTAATCCCCGCACTTAAACTTATCATTCTTTTTTATCTAGGTTTAACAGCGAACAATCAATCTCATCCCAAGTTTAAAACTCGGCTCTATCATATTATCGAATCAATAGGTCGCTGGTCGATGCTTGATATATTTTTACTCGCCGTCTTGGTGGCGATAGTCAAGCTCGGACGATGGACAACCGTTGAGCCCGAACCCGGCTCTTACATGTTTGCAATGGTAGTGATATTTACTATGCTCGCTTCGGCTTCATTTGATCCTCAACTTTTATGGAAAGAGAACAATGGCAAAATTCACTCAACAAAAAATTAATTCACTTCGTGCACACTGGGCCGTTTGGTTATTTCCGATAATCGCAATCATTATCTGCGGTTGGTTGTTTTACGATTCAGTTCAAAAACGTGGCCCAATAATAAAAATCATGTTCAGTGATGCATCAGGCCTACAGGCCGAGAAAACTCAAATCCGTTTTCGCGGAGTTAGCATCGGCTACGTCAAAAATATCGTAATATCTGAGGACACCAAGGATGTCATCGCCACTGTTCACTTGCAAAAAGAAGCAGAACAATTTGCAAGAGTCGGAACCAAATTCTGGATAGTCAGTCCCAAAGTTACCTTTAATGGGATTTCCGGATTAGAAACATTATTCGAAGGTACTTACATTGCGGCACTTCCCGGCTCGCCCAATGCTGATAGACAAGGCGAGTTCAATGCGTCCATTAGCAACGAGACGACGGACTCGGATGAAAATATGACTCCCTATTACTTGGAAGCAGAGAACGTCGAATCCATTGGAGTTGGCGACACAATCACATTTAGAGGCATAAATGTGGGTAGCGTTTCTAAGGTGACACTTAATAAAACAGCTCAGCTCGCGCTCGTTCAAATTAATATTCAGAACCGCTATGTGAAACTAGTTCGCTCAAACACAGTATTTTGGAGAAAAGTGGGAATCCAAGCCGATTTAGGCTTGTTTGGGTCTAAGGTAAAAGTGAGTTCCATCGAATCCATAATGAAGGGCGGAGTCGAATTCTTCACTCCGGACCAAGCCGGCGAGCGAGCTAAATGGGGTACACGTTTCGTCTTAAATGCGGCTCCACCAAAAGGATATGAAAAGTGGAATCCCGAAATAAACTAATTTGCTTTATTCAATTTCGCAAACTATAAAGATGCCCTATGCAGTACAAGAAGAGGTTGCAGAACTTCGTAATAAATGATCCTACAAAGATCGTCACTATTTGGCGGGAAGAGCGCGCATATCGCGTCGGCAGAGCATTGTCTTATGCAGGTATTTTAATTTCTATAGTTGCAATTGCAGCGGATTCGCTGTGGAGCTCGCTTACCGTTATTTTAGCTGATTTCGTCCTACTACTAGGATGTTTAATATCAGCCTATTGGACGATCGTACCCAAACGACCTCGTTATTTTTGGCTTCCTCTTTTTATTGGTTTTTGGATATGCTTGATACCTAGTTTTTTGGATACTGGTGGCATCAACAGCCCGCTATTTGCAACCGGCGTACTGTCATTGTATATTTTAGGTTCCGTCCTGGATTCTAAAGATAGATCTTTAGTTTATCTTTCCTTCGCATTCATACATTTTCCGATTTTCTATTTCTTAGGATTTTTTTTTCCACTGTATAAGGTTCCACCAATGCCCCCCGAGCTCACATTTGTCGCCAATTCAGCGGCTTTATTTGGAATATTCGTTTGCATAAAATCAATGATCAAGTCTGAGCATGATTTATCTTTAGAATTTTCGGAACGTTATAAGGAGCTGATCAGGACGGAAGAGGAATTGAAAAATCGTGAAATGCAATTACGAGAAGCTCAGACTATCGGACAAATTGGCAGTTGGGACTGGAATATCCGCGCCGATCGAATTTCTTGGTCAGATGAACTTTTTAGAATTTTTGATATATCCAAAGACAGTTTTGATCCGTCTTTTAAAGGCTACCTAAGTAGGCTCAACCCTGAACTACGCGAGAAAATTCTGAAAATGATCAATCACTCCATTGAAACCGGAGAAGACTATATATTTGAGAATAAAATTACTACCCAACATGGTATTCGCTATATTTTTAGTCGTGGTCGGGTCGTGAAAGATTCTCAAGGTAGTGTTTATAAGTTAGTGGGCACCTCCCAAGACATTACCGAACGTAAGCTAATCGAAGCCCAATTGACAGATGCACGGCTCAGCTTAGAAAGACGAGTAGAAGAGCGCACCTTGCAGCTCGCACAAAGTTTCAAGCGCGAAAAAATTGCTAAAGAAATTGCAGAAAGCGCTAGCCAAGCCAAAATGCAATTTTTAGCTAATATGAGCCATGAAATACGTACGCCCATGAATTCAATTTTAGGTTTTTCAGAATTATTGGCGGCACAAGAAACCAACCCGCTATCCCACGACTATATCCATCGAATACGCTCAAACGGAAAACAACTTTTACGGTTAATTGATGATATTTTGGATTTATCTAAGTTCGAAGCCGGCCAAGTTCCCATACATAAATCACCAATAAATTTGAAGTTACTCATAGATGAAACTGTAAATTCTTTTTTGCCCTCACTGAGTAAAAAAGGTTTAGATTTAAATATCACCTATCATGGAGACGCTATCCCGAATGTACTAACGGATTCCCATCGCATCAGTCAGGTACTAAATAACTTGCTTAGCAATTCAATTAAATTCTCAGAGAAAGGGGTGATTGCAATAAAAGTTACAGCAAATAATTT
>DDTZ01000014.1:0-592 GCA_002344565.1 Bdellovibrionaceae bacterium UBA2351
GAAAAACTTAACAGAAATGGCTGCGATTATGAAAAAGTATCCAGAAAACGTTTTGACGGTTAAAGGTTTCACAGACAACACAGGTTCTCAGAAAGTAAATGATGAGCTTTCTCAAAAGCGCGCGGAAGCGGTTAAGTCTCAGTTAACTGCGGCTGGTATGCCAACTGAAGTTATTTCAACTCAAGGTTTGGGGCCAAAAGATCCAATCGCTGATAATAAAACAGCAGATGGTCGTAAACAAAACCGTCGTGTAGAAATCGAAGTGACAGTTGATCAATCTAAAGTGCCTGCTGAAACGAAATAGTTTTTGCGTGTAACTAAAAAAGTCGAAAAGCCAAACACCACGTGTGTTTGGCTTTTTTTATGCCTTAAGCTGGTAAATCAAAGATAATCATTTCAGAATTGTCGTTGGCTTCAATTTTTGTATTCGCGATGTTCGCGGCGGCAATTGCGTCCCCAGTTTCAATCTTTTGACCGTTCACGCTAACAATGCCATTCACCAACTGAATCCAAATTTTTCGATTTTCTTTTACTGTAAAATCAATCGACTCAGTTTTTTTCAAACGAGAAATGTACATATTTGCATCCTGGT
>DDTZ01000014.1:901-10016 GCA_002344565.1 Bdellovibrionaceae bacterium UBA2351
TATGCTGATTGAACCGTCTTTTCCGTCCTTTGAAATCACGTGCACTAACTTTTGAGTCGCTAATTCCGTTTCAAATGATTTTTGTCCATAACCTGGTTTGCCGCCGCGATGGTCAGGCGTAATCCATATTTGAAAGAAATGCGTTTCTTTGTCCTCTTCGTCGTTATACTCAGAGTGAGCCACACCCGTTCCGGCACTCATGCGTTGCACTTCGTCGGGTTTAATTACGGCCACATTTCCCATTGAATCTTTGTGCTGTAGGGCCCCAGAAACTACGTAAGAGATGATTTCCATATCGCGGTGGGGGTGAGTTCCAAAGCCAGTTCCGCCTTGAATACGGTCTTCATTAATTACGCGAAGTGGTCCATAACCCATTATTTTCCATATTCTTGAATCTTCGCGTATCGTGCATGACTAGTTTTTCTGGTCCTTCAAATGGAACTCCGGCAGCTTTCAATAGAGCCTTCCAAGACTTATCAATCTTGTCGACTCTTCTACGTTGTCCTGCTGGTTTATCCGCTCCACGGTCTTTCACAGTAAATACGAATTGCGCTGGATAAGGTTTGGGATCGTTAGCAATGTAACCAACAGTTTCAGCCCTAGGAATTAAATCCAAGAGCCTTAATGCTTGAGGCGACAAAACAATATCGGTCGAGGACAGCAAGTATTAGAAGAAAGAAAAGTAAAAATAGAAACAGCTAGAAAAAACAAAAAACAAAAAAACTTAGAAGATAGATTGAAAAATATGCACTAAATCTCTCAAAATATCGAAGGCAAAAAGTCCGAACTAAAAAAAGCTAGACAATTAGTCACTCAAAATGAACGATTTTTGATGGTGACTGTTCAAAACAAGATGATTTGGGTCACTATTTTAGAGCCTCCATACTTAAGATTCCGTAATCATTACGAAATTCTGGGTACAAGTTAGAGAAAAATTAACTTTCCTTAAGCCAATCAAGGAAAACTGTTTCCCTTACAGTTTACTGCCAAACACAAGCGGCGATTCCATCAACAGTTGAGACCCATGTGGTCGTAGCTCCCTTGCAGGCGCAGGTTGTAAACAGAGAGGTTAGCGCAATGCTGCCGTTGATTGCGACAGTGCAGGCGGCAGGAGCCGCAGTGTTGGTAGACATCCTCATAAAGCCATTAATATCTAACTTCGCTTGTGGAGTTGTAGTTCCGATACCAACGTTGCCTCGGGTCGGGGCTATGAGAACATTTCCGTCGAAACCTGCTCCGCCCTTCGCGCCTGCTTCAAGTACCACGTTCGCGCCATTTCCATTGCTGACTCCGCCGTTGCCGCCAGTGATGTTGACGGGAGCGCCACCTCCGGCGCCCGAACCGTATCCCCCTCTTATATTGACAGGGCCGCCAGAGGAACTAAAGTTTGCGCCGCCCCCATCTATGTTTATTGAACCCGCACTTCCGCCGGCGTTGTTGACCCCGGCTTGCAGATTGATACTGCCGGCTGAACCCCATGATCCGCCCGTCATCGTCAATTTAGCACCGGGGTTATCCCAGCCTCCACCAGATTCGAGGGTGATTCCGGCTCCGACACCACCGCCCATTGCGCTGGTCGCACCGATTACTGTTAATACATTAGGTAGAGCCACATTCGGGATGCTAGGGGATGTGACATGAAGATTCGCACTGGGCGAGGATGTTCCAATACCAACGTTACCGTTTGTTAGAACAGTTAGCCCAGATCCAGCCGTAGAATTGGACTGAAAACGTGCCAAAACACCACTCGTAGAGGCCCCCGTATTGGATACATTTAAAAGACCATTTGTAGAGTTAAGAGATGCGCTCGAAGTAGACATATTCATCACAGTTCCGGTGGTCAGCGCATTGGCATTCATCGTCATCGGACTTTGCGTCGTCGCTGTTGACCAGTTCCAAGTTTGTGCAAAGTTTGTATTATCAATGGTGTTTGTTCCCGTTGCTCCAGTGATCGCAGAATACGCGGGGGCTCCAGCAGTAGAGTCGGTCACGCAGGATAAAGTCGTTCCGTTTGACTTCAAAACTTCGCCGGCACCACAAGTAGGAGGTGCTGATTTTGCAAATGTTTGAACCGTATTAAACTGGGTTGTTGTCGCATACTGTGTAGAAGTTCCAGCAAGTAGATTGGTTAAGTTTGTAAGTTGCGTAGGATCTAGTGCTGGTGCAGTTACAGGATTACCACTGACATCAACTGTTCTTAATATATTATTTATAGAAAACTTATCCACTTTTTGGGCTTCAAGCGCATACATGGCCTGAGGCGAATAGTTTAGACTCATTATTGGAAGCGGTTCATAAGCGCCCATTGTTTCGTCTTTGAAATAGACTACAAATTTACGGCCGTCTCCGGAATTTGGAGTGTAGGTTGTACCCACCGAGCATCGCGTGGCATCTAAAGTCATAGTGTCTCGGTTTGCAAAAATACGATCCACTTGATAGGTCGGAGTATCCAGGCGTGTGCCGCTGCCGTCATTCAAGGTGATGGAGAAAATCCCAGAAGACGCCGCCATATTGATTGTTTGCACTTCTTCGTAGAGCAAACAGTTTTCAGAGCCTGGCGATCGTACTTGCATTCTAAATTGCACATTCGAGCCTTCGAGCGGATTTCCGTCGGGTTTAAAAATCCTACCCTGGTAGGACACTCCCGGATTATTCGCGGAGGCCACAACTGCAATTAAAAATATAAAGAGAAAGAAAATTGATTTCATCGATTTAATTCCTGCGAAGTGATTCGTCCGTTAACGTGAAGATAAGCGCGGTAGCCATTGGGCGTAGTCGCAAGCTGCTTATTTAAAAGTAAGCCGGCGGATTGTTTTACACGATATCCAGAAACTGGTGTCACAACGTAATTGCTGGCACCAGATACGTTTTCAAGAGACGTGATTTTGCTAAATGGGGCTTCTGGTAAAATTAAATTGTTCTCTAAACTACTAATAGAGCTATGCATAAAGCAGCCCGATAAAGTCAGTTGAAGCAGAAGAAAAGTTAAAATCCGTAAACACTTCATGCTACTACGTCTCGGCACATGACCATGTGGGCTTAAGTGAAAAGACTAAAGAGATTCGATTTTTGGCGAAATAGTCGACAATTTCTAAAATTGAGATTCGATTTCTGAATTAGAATATCTCAATCTTAGATTTTCTTTTTTTTCTCTCGATAAAGGAAATATCTCAAGCGAAATTTCCACGAAAAATGCCCAATCTAATAACCACAAATGTAACTAACGATATCCGTTTCGCTCTATACTCTCAGGGCTAAGTCTGAAAACAGAATCCTTAAAGCGACCTAGGCAGATAAAGGACGTACCGCATAATAAAGATACTCAAGATATCTATCTTGCTTTATCATTCTTTATCATTATAAAGCATAGGCACTCATATTGATTTGATGAAGAAGAGGATAACTAATGACAAACAAGGCTTGGCTTACTGTTGAGCAAGTGGCAGCCCATTTAAATATCGCTCCAATCACCGTTTATCGCTGGATTGAGGGCAGAAAAATTCCATGCCATCGAGTCGGACATCAATGGCGATTTAGCGTTTCAGAAATCGACCAGTGGGTACTTTCTGGCGGAGCCTCTGATTTAAAGAAGAAAATCTCAAATACAGAAGGAAAAAATAAAAAATTACAAATTAAAGAAGTCAGCATATGAAATTAAATCCAAAACACTCCTGTTTTTCTAAATTATCATCATCCCTCTTTTCATTTATTTTCTTATTTTTGTCTTCAATTAGTCTGGCTTCTGAGGCAGTTTCAATCATAGATTGCTCAGTTATCCTTGGAAATCTTCAAACTAAAAATGACAACTTGGCTGCGGCCTTAATAAGTGTCGATTCTCTTATCGGGGCCAATGGGCTAGCAGATGTTCCCCTTACAGTTCTATTTCAGGCCAATTTGGTGGACGAGGAGTCCGTCAAAAAAAGGATTACTGAGTTATCAAAACAAACGGAAAAAAGTGTAATCTTAGGCCAAGATGAGTACAAAAAATATAGAGACTGCGCCAAGGACGAGAAAAGTAAAGATCTAGTAACACAGGTCGCTGAACAGCAGGCCATCTTAAACTCGAAACGATTAATTTTTCTAAAGAATGAAAAATCGGCAAGAGATAATCTCATCGCCACTTATAAAGCGGAGAGACAAAAACATGTAGAGTCTTTTCAACTTGAAAACCAATTGGCAGAAAGTAAAGAGTCACTCGGAAAGGCAAAAGCGGGACTCATAACCGCGGAAAAAAGCATGTCATATGAAGGCGACTCTTCTGACGATGAGCTTCTTTCTGCACGTTCCTTGTTGGAAAATTTTATTATTGATATTGAAACTGAGCATATTAGTTTTCTTGAGCATATTAAAACTGAGCGCAACAAGGTAGATGATCTAAGAGAGCAGCTTTCTGATCATGCTAGCCTTGTTCTATCAAAGAAAAAAATTGATGAACAATTCCACACCGTGGACGCCATTTGGCGGTCGGCTGCTGACCTCTTGCTAACCGCGTTTACTAAGATTGATGTTTCAAGTGAGTTTGCTCTTCCGAAGACGCTGACTTTTGACAAAATTAATAATAAAAAACAAAAAGAACTTCAGAGTTATCATGAGCTTCATTTTAAGGCAAAGCAGAGACTAGTAGAGCTGTCTGAGCAAAGACAGAAGCTCCTGTCTGATTTAAGGGCTATCAATTTCCGACTTATTAGCGATTCGGGACGCCTAAGGGCTCAGCTGATTAAGTTGTGCGACACAAGCCGCTCTTGTGAAAGAGTCGGCGATCTTAACGAAAACACAATTTCTGGGATTGCGACAGAGTTACGCTTGTTGCCTCTAAAGTTCCTAGGCGGAGCTGTTAATAAGGTCGTTGAGTTTAAGGCGAAAATAATTCGCGGTTTTGAAGGTTGGACTGACATAGCAAAGCAGATTTTGATTTTGTTAGGATTGCTCTTTCTACCCTTTGCTGCTCATAAGCTTTTGAGATTGATGTCAAATAAGCTCGATCATTTGCGCAGACAGGTGCTCGCGCGATCAATAATTGACTACAAAAAAAGAACCCAGTTGGCGATTTGGATTAGCAGATTAAATCCCTTTGTTCCGTCCTTAGGTATGGTGGCGAGCATCCATATAGCACGAGCATTAATAGAAAAGACAGATCTTACTGAACTCTCATCAGTACTATTTTATTTAGAAATATATTTCATTTACAAAGTCGTGCGTCTATTGCTTCGAAACCTAATTGAACTCATTTTCTCTTCAGAGAAATTGGAATTAAATAATGCGCTAGCTCAAAGAGCTGAAGACACGGCCAGAAGATTGTCGCGCTTTTTCTTCGCGCGCTATGTTGTACTTAATATTGTTGAGGATACTTTAAGGCAGGCTTTTGTTTTTGGAATTGTCTACGAGGTTTTGACCTGGGCCGGCCTGCTTATTATATTAAAAGAATCCAGCCACTGGAAAAATGAAATATTTCATGCATTTCAATCACGATTTACAAAGATTTGGGCCCAAATCAAGGCGTACTCTGAAGGACCTCTTCGTTTTTTTCTCTTGCCTATACTTTTCATTCTGGTCTTAACACATGATTTTATTAAGTGGTCTGCTCTATATCTAGTTAGATTTCACTTTTTTAAAAGGCTTTTTTCTGAAGTTTTGAGAAAAAAACTTGAGAAGGACTTTGATTTTTCAAAGTCCTTGCAAACTCCTGACTCTAAGTATTTGTCTTTATTTGATTACTATTTGCCTGCCGAAAAACACTTTTATATCGATCGCGAACCCTTGATGGCAAAAGAGATTCTGAAAGCAATAGACAGTTGGCTGAACGATCAGTCCGCTGAAGATCTCGTGGTTCTTGTTGGTAACCGCGGAATTGGAAAAAGCACGAGCCTTAAAATGATATTCGATCAAACCAATGCAGACGATAAGATTTTTGCCTGGGTGCCTCCAAAGATATATAGCGAAGAAGGTTTTTTCGCATGGCTATCAAAGCAATTGGGTACCAATCTAAACTCAATTGAAGACTTTATTCGGATGGAATCAGCTCTAGAGAAGAAAATAGTCATTATGGTCGACGACATTCACAATCTTTTTGTTGGCAGAATAGATGGCTTTAAAGCTTACCGACTTTTTATGGAAATTATTAGCCTAAAGACTACTATGATATTCTGGTGCCTAACCGCAAACGCTCATTCTTGGACTTATTTAAAAGGCGTTTTTGGAGAGGAGCATTTTTATGGACAGGTTTACGAAATGCGAATGTGGACAGATTCGGAAATACAAAACCTGATTCTAGCTAGACACAAGGCCACTGGCTATTCTCGATCTTTTGACAAATCAATAGCAGCATATGGCACGGGCGATATGCTTGGTGAAAAAGTTGAAACACAATTTTTCAGACTCCTTTGGGGACAGTCACGTGGCAATCCTAGATCAGCCCTCATGTACTGGGTGTCAGCTGTATCTCAAACGAATGACAGTGAGATTCATGTAGGCGTTCCTAAATTTGTTAATCCAGCGGCGGTCAGCAAAATGAGTAACGATGCACTTTTAGTGCTTGCAGGAATTGCGAAACACGACAGTCTAACAATTGAAGAATTAATGGATGTGACTCGCAAAAATAAATTGGTAATTCGAAAAGTTATTAAAGAATCAACCGAGAGAGACTTGGTTTGGACTGACAAAGATGGTCGTATTCGTATTTCATCTAGAGCGCAGAATGCTGTCGACTATTACTTATTAGGAAAGAATTTTTTATATGAATGAAACTAATGTTGAAGGTCTAAATGAAGTTCTTGAGATTTTTAGTTTAACCAAAATTGCTCTGCTCATTTTGGGGATTGCGATTCTTGGAATTTTGGCTAGGGGAGTTAACTCGCTAGGAGAAAATCTCGAGAGGCGACTTCCATCACAAAGATTATTGATAGCGCAAATTGTGACTATTACGTCGTTCTTTATCTATATTCTTGGTGGAGTTTACTTACTTTATGGAGTGATTAACCCACCAAAATCCCTACTTCTGGCAACAAGTGGGACTTTGGCAGTTGCTATTGGCCTTTCAATGAAGGACCTAGTGGCTTCGGTTGTTGCTGGGGTCATTCTGATATTCGATCGCCCATTCCAAGTGGGAGATCGAGTGACTTTCGAGGGGATTTATGGTGAGATAACGACGATTGGTTTACGTGCAGTTCGACTTGTGACCCTAGACGATTCTATTGTCACAATCCCGAATAGTAAGTTTGTAACGGACGCCGTTGCCTCTGGTAACTTCGGGGCATTGGACATGATGATAGAAGTTAACTTCCATGTAGACTTGGCTTCAAATATTGAGCTTGCAAAAGAGATTCTATACGAGACCGCTGTAACAAGTCCGTACGTTTTTCTAAAAAAACCTGTCGCCTTAGTACTAACAGAGTTGAACTTTGCAAACAGGCCTGCCATGCAGATTCGTGTTAAAAGCTATGTTCTTGATGTTCGATTTGAAAAAGCATTTCAGAGTGACTTACTGATTAGAGGCAATGAAGCCTTAGTAAAAGCGGGGGTAACAAGACCCTCGTTTCTGGACGGCGAATTCAACCAAAAAATTTTAGGTGAAACAGAAAATAAAGTTACATACAACCAATAAGGAAGGACAGTACAAAATATTTTGTCGAACAAAAGGGCAACTGTCAGATCAAATCTAAACTTCTACATATAAATGGAACAATAACCCTTGAGTTTCTTTTCAAACATTTTAGACTCTATATCAATGTGTAAATAGTTTTTCGAAGGCGCATGTAGATACATTATAGTGTTTTCTATGCCATTAGCTTTATAACTAAAACCGTTATATGTCCCCTCGGCCGTGGTTTCTGTAAATAAAAAACCATTTTGCACAGACAATAAATTTAGCTGTACTATTGATTTTGTATTTCCCACATTGTCTTTCATCTCTATTTTGACTATAGTTTGAAAGTTAGAAGATCTTCCACTTCCTTTTTGAATAACGACCGAACAAGATGGCCCCATTGGACCCCAATTTTTTCCCTCTAAAACAGTTTTGTTGTTTATAATTTTTGCTAAACCATCTAAAAAACTACCTGCATTTCCTGGTCTTATTTGCCCATAGGAAATGGACGTACTAATGGTTAAAGCAATAAACATTATTATATTGGATAAATAGGATCTTTTCATACACTCTCCTCAGTTGATTTCAGTTGATCTTATAGTAAAACTTGAGGCTTTTAAACTTTCTTTATTTTGGACAGTAAAAAAAACATGATTTAAAAAATCACTTTATTGCAACGCGGGATTTGGCTTTGCTTGGCATAGGCAATGCATCATGTCTCTAGATAGCCTATACAAATAATAATATAATGAGGTTAAAATGCAAAAGCGATTATTTTTTTTTCAAATGTTTACGTTTTTTGCTATTTGTTCAATAGCAGATGGCGCCACTAATAGTTGCCATTCTCTATTTTACTCAAATAATGACGTTGGCCATTATTTGAAAAGCGGAATCAATTCTAAAATAATGAGCACTTCGGGATTCCAAATTATTAACTTAAAACCATTGATTTCCGATTACCAAGCAAAACAGTTGTTAGATTTAATGCCAACAGTTGGAACTCCTAAAATACAATATTACGGTGCTGATTATACTAGTCCAGTTGTTTCTCATGAAATTCGGATACTGAGGGGGGAAAACGGTTCACTTACACAATTGGAAGCGCTTCCTCAAGAAATAGGTAGACCAATCATCAAGTTTATTGAAGAGCTTACGAAGGAACTTAATCGAAAGCTCGCTAGTACAGAAGGTGAAATGCAGTTTTCCTTTGGACTTATTCGTGATTTCAGTCGCAACGATTTAATCGATGATTTTCATCAGCATCAGAATGGCCATATTTCCATGAGTGTTTCTTTATACGGCCCAGGAACAGTGATTCCGATTAATCAAAAATCACCAAATTTAAATGATGTGAATGTGGCTAAAACAAATCAATTGGTTGTTTTCACTGATGGACAGCGAGCTAGAAAATTAGGCATTCCTAGCACGTTACATGGTAGTCCAAAATTACAACCGGGACAACAGCGACTTGTACTTCTGATTCACATGGAACTGAAGTATGAAAAAAACTGACCTGCTCCCCTTAACACGAGC
>DDTZ01000042.1:0-21458 GCA_002344565.1 Bdellovibrionaceae bacterium UBA2351
TCTAACCATAAATCTGAATTAACTAAGGTCCTATCACAGGAAGTCGTTCGTCATAGCCGTTCGGGGCGTGATATTTCCTTATACGCCTATGATTGGTTGAAAGTCAGAGATACATTTTTTGAAAACGTAGAAAACGACTTCTGCGTCGGTTCAGATCAAGATCTTTCTAGCTGCCAATGGCCGATCAGTGAACAGTACGGAAAAATAAAACTTAAATTCGATCCCGAAATTCTAGTTCGTCTTAGCGAAAAGAAACAAAATGCAAGACAATCGTTAAGCTTTGTGATCACGGGCGACGACAATAAAGATTCGGACTGTTATCATCAACGTTTGGATTTAGGTTTAGAAATTAAATACTATATTCCAGAAAACTAATCTTACCAAAAAATCGGTTCGACTTCTAACGATACGCCGTACACGCTCAGGCAGGCTTGCTGTACGCGTTCAACCAGTGCCACCACATCTTCACGGCGGCCGTTGCCTAAGTTCACCATCACCAAGGCTTGTTTTTCGTACATTCCCACAGAACCTTGCTTGTGGCCTTTGAATCCCAATTTATCGATCAGCTGACCGGCTGCCAGTTTAAAACGGCCATCCGGTTGTGGATACGAAACTAAATCCGGCGTTGATTTTTTTAATTGGTCCACCTGCTGGGCTGTAACAAGGGGGTTTTTAAAAAAACTGCCCACGTTGGGAATAACTGCGACATCAGGAAGTTTTTTCTGGCGCACTTCGATTACTTTTTCTGCGACTAAGCCCGCTGTCGCCGTCTTGCCTGAAAAGGCGTGGGCCAGTTCCGCGTAGGTTACTACTGGATTTGCTTTTTTCAACAATTGAAAATCTACCGACGTAATAAAAAAATTCTTATACGCGGGTGTTTTGAAAATGCTATGGCGATAATCAAATTGACATTCGTTTGTGGT
The DNA here is from genome assembly GCA_002344565.1 of Bdellovibrionaceae bacterium UBA2351. Classification (GTDB taxonomy): domain Bacteria; phylum Bdellovibrionota; class Bdellovibrionia; order Bdellovibrionales; family Bdellovibrionaceae; genus UBA2316. The sequence continues at coordinate 924 of DDTZ01000042.1, forward strand.
CAGCGTTTTCGTCGATCCTGTTTCAAAGTCGTAGCCATGAACCTGAGTAATAAAGCGGTTAACCTCGATCCCATAGGCGCCGATGTTTTGAATAGGTGCGCCGCCCACGGTTCCTGGGATTAAGGCTAAGTTTTCTAAACCGAAGTGACCGTTTGCGATCGTTGACATCACAAACTGATGCCAGTTCATGCCGGACGCGCAGCTGATCAAAACTGTATCACTTGTTTCCATTAAAACACGAGTACCCATTAAGACATTCTTAACAACGATGGCCTCTATTTTTTCTGGAAGGATTAAATTAGAGCCACCACCCAGGATACGAATAGGTAGTTTTTTATCTTTCGAAAATTTTGTTAGTTCAGCGAGTTCAGCTTTGCTAGTAAGTTCTACGAAATAGCGGGCGACTGAATTCAGCTTAAATGTATTAAATGGTAAAAGATTGAAATCGACTTGGACGTTCACTTAATAAAACTTAGCACGGAAAGACGTCAAATGGCAATGCCTACGGCTTTTTAACGAGTTCAATACCAGCATCGGTAACAGATACGATACGTTTGCTGTATAGACCTGCCAGTGCGGTTTTGAATTTCTTACGGCTGACTTTGAACACCTTCGAGATTTCTTCGGAAGAGCTTTTGTCGTTAATCTTTAGAGTCCCTTTGTTGGCGGCCAAAGCATCTAAAATCATCGTCGCGATATCGTCAATCGAATCGCCGCTCGAGTTTTTAAGGATCAAATCTATTTTGCCATCCGGTCTGATCTTATTAACGTACGCTTCTGTTTTTGTGCCCAGCTTAATATCTTCGAACACTTCGGAATGGTACAGCAAACCATCGAATTCATTGTTCACTACGCATTTATAACCAAGATCCGTTTTAGCGTAGACCAAGATTTTTACTTTTTGATTCAGTAGGTCTGATGATTCGGGTAGGGGCTTAAGGTACTTATTCGTGCGCATCGACGCAGAAATGCGATCCGATTCATCTAGGTAAATATAAACCAAGTATTTTTCACCAGGAACAACGTCACGAGTTTGGTGCGTGTAATGTACGAATAGGTCTTTATCTAAACCCCAATCCATAAACGCGCCTACGTTTTCTACAGCTTTTAGTTTTAGGTAGGCAAAATCCCCCACCATCGCATACGGAACCTGGGTGGTTGCAACCAAACGGTCTTCCGAATCTAGGTACAGGAAAACATCAAGGGCTTCACCGACAGTGAATTCTTCAGGTACGAACCGTTTAGGCAAAAGAATTTCGCCCAGGTCTTCGCCGTCTAGGAAAAGCCCGTAAATAGTTCGTTTTAAAATTTTCAATTGATTCATCTGTCCTATGTTAACCATAGGACACTTATCGAGTTTTAAGGGAAATTAAGCAAGGACTATGTCGAACGTGAAAAAAAATATAGAGTCCCACTACTGGAACTCTTGAGCCCACCATACTTGCAGATTAGCACAAATGCTAGAGTTCACACCGCCGGTGCAGAACGTGCCACCCGAGTGACCATCTAAACCAGCCATCTTGCGGATTAAACGGTTATTAGTGGCCGTGCCACCATTATACGGAGTCGGCGTCATTAACGGCCCACCAAACAAGTTTCCGTGTGTCCATGTGTGGCAGCTACGGCAATTGGTAGCAATAAACGGAGCTACATTCGCATTGTAGTAGGCTTCTGCTTTTGGTGTATAAGCGACATAGGTGACGGGAGCGGTTTTATTGATCAGGTAGGCGGCCTTGGCTTCGTGACCATAGGCCCATAGTTTTTGTTGAGTACCGTTCGCATAGGCAGCCGGTAACTGGTAGGTAAAGTAGTGACCAGCATTCGCGCCCACGCCGGCTTCTTTGGCAATAACTTCACCTACATATGTACCAGTTCCTACGGGACCGTTCGCGTAGAAAATAACTTTGATAACTTTATCTTTGTTCATTGAATCTAAAGCGTAACCGTAAGCTTTACCATCACTATAAACAGTCGAGAAACTAGCTGTTAGCTTGCCGCTAAAGTCAGTGACTAGATCTGCCGCTTGTTCTGAGTTTGATTCGTCTGTAGATTCTTCACCTGTTCCAGGTGCGCAGTTATTGAATAAAACTGTCGTGGTCATAAAAGATAAAAATAGAAAAATATACCAAGTTTTACGTGCTTTCATAGGCCCCCACCTTACCTTAATAGAATACCCGATTTCCTTGGAGTTAGTCCTATTTAGTTAACACCCGTACCACTTTGGTACAGGTGTTTTTGAACATTTTTATTTTAAGCATGTATACGAGACTTCGTAGGCGCCAGGATCTAGTTCTGTCGTAAATTTTATGTTTAAGCCTTCCAGTTTATATTCTTGAGACACGACCAAACCGTCTTTTTTGATTACGATAGGGAATTGGCTCACAGGCTGGCAGGATAGCGTCAATGTCTTAAGCAAACGTCTGATTTCATCCGCGACGCCGGCAACCTGAGTCGTGTAATCCATATCACACACATTACCTAAAACGCCTCCCGTTAATTCCGAAATCGTTTTGTAGCGTTCGCCATACGAGTAACCGTATGTACTACGACAAGCGGTATCGCCTGGACGAGTGATGATCGAATTAAAATTGAAACGTTTTTGTCCGGACCAAGTTGAGTTGATCAGGCTTAATAAGCTGGCAGGATCGTTCTTTGTCGTATTTGCTGACTCGTCTTCGTCAGAAATTAATACGACAGAGAGTTGTGCCCCATCACGGAAGAAGCTGCGGAAATCGCTTTCGTTACTGTTGTAACGTTCAATCGTGCGGTAAACAGAACGAATACCTTGTTCGTCGCCAGAGCCAGTTTCTGGGCGCTGTAGTGTTTGGCTCAACAGGTTTTGCGCAGTTGAAACCTGCATAGACGCATCGATAATTTTTTTACCGTTACCACCAGTTAATGGGATCAATCGACCGTCACCTAAATTAATGTTTCGTGGATCCGTAGTCGTGATCGCAATTTGATAATCTAAACCTTGCAAGATCGATAGAAACTGGGACGTTCTTTGCGCCATGCTTTGTTGTTCGTATTGCATTGAACCCGAGTTATCGATTACAAACAGCACGTCTACTTTTTTATAGTTATTCACCGTAACTTTTTGAAGAACTTGTTTGTATAAACTGTGAACTGTCCAATTTACCGAACGAGTCGTGACGTTTTGTAAATCATCTTTAGCCGTAACTGTAAACACGTAGCTGCCTACCGGTAATTCAGGTAATGTTACTTTGTTGTTACCATAGAAACAGGCTTTCGTGATTCCATTTAATGAACAATCAACCGCCACAGTTTCCGAGCGATCATCGCGAACATAGAAAGAAATTTCAGACGCTGTGCCGACTTCGATTGTTGCCGCTGGATACGTTTGGAATACGACTTCAGGGCCGATATTATCGTGAGTGATAGATTTACGGAAGCAGGTTGATAATCCACCTTCCCAGTCTTGGAATAATACCGAATACGTGATGGTTTTATTTTGTTCGGGTAAATCAACGCGTTTTGACGATACGTACGCTTCCCATTGACCATCTGAACAATTCAAAGCCTGGCCGATTTTAATTTTAGACGGCGCTAAAGTTCTAAATGTTAAATCGACAAAGGACTGATTTGTGTAAGGGGCATCGTTATTAATTGAAAAACCTTCTTCAAATTCAGTGTCACCCGGATTTAAAACAGGAGGAGGCAATGTTGTAGGATCATCATTTGGAGGTACCGTCGTTCCGTTATCTTCAACTACGGAAAAGTCAACTACGGGTGGCGAAGAATCTGGCGACTGCGTTATGGTTTCTGTCGTTGATTCATCACTCGTTAATTTGCAGGACGTCGTTAGGACGATTGTTAAAATCGATAAAATAAATAAGCGACTAAATGAAAACATGAATCTACTCCTTCAAATTCAGTTTACTTTTCCGCTTACATACCACATTGGGGCTCGCGTTCGTGCAGCCCAGACTCTACGATATCACGCAGTTGCCTTTTTTTAAAGCTAACGCGTTTTTCTGTGGTCATAATGGGAATTTCAAATTTTACGTAATTTATTTTGACACTTTAGAGATTCGCTAATTGAATGTTAGGCAATGAAAGATTTTTTGTGTCCTCAGTGTGGCGCCGGCCTGAAATTCACGACGTCATATGCAGTCTCTACTGTGTGTGAATTCTGTCAGTCTTTAGTTGTTCGTCACGATCTAAATATAGAACTCATCGGAAAAGAAGCCATTTTGCAAGATGATCTAAATCCATTGCAGGTCGGAACTCGAGGCTTATTTCAGAAAACCGGTTTTGTGATTATCGGTGGGGTTCGTTTGAATCACCACGAAGGCTTTTGGCAAGAATGGTTTTTGCAATTGGATAGTCCGATGCAGAACTCTGGCTATGGGTGGTTGGCCCAGGCCCAAGGGGAATATCAATTTCTATTTGAACCCTTAGACCTGCCGGCGGAATCAGCCTCCAAATATAGTGTGGGTAGCACGATAAGTGTCCCTCAAGACATTAGAAAAAAGTTAGGAAAATGGTCGTCGTCGTTGTTGGGTGATAGCTCGGCATTTAAAATTACCGATATGCGAACGGCGCAGATGACTCATTTTGTGGGGCAATTGCCTTGGGCACCGGATAAAGAAAGACAACGTACAATTGCGGAATTGGCATCGACCGAAGACACTAAATTAACCGTTGAATTTGGCAGTTCTAAAAATCAAATTTATTATGGTCAGGTTTTGAATTTTGAAGATTTCAAATTTCAAAATTTAAAAGAGGTTAAGGGATGGTAAAAGCCATTACATGCCCGTCATGTGGCGGACCCGTTACTGTTAAATATGCCGAGCAGTCGTTAAGCTGCGTATGTCCGGCGTGTCTAGCTGTCCTGTCGACAGCAAATGAATCTGTTTCTATTTTAGTGAAATCTCAGTTGAAAAATGCAAAGCCAATCATAACGCTTGGGCAACGTTATAATTTTCGTGGTCATGATTGGGACGTTATTGGATACCTAGTTCGCAGCGATAAAACCGAAACTTATAAGTGGAGTGAGTACCTGTTATTCAATCCTTATGTGGGCTACCGGTTCCTAGTGTGCATGGATGGACATTGGAACTATGTCACCAAAACAAAATCGGCGGCCAAGGTTGATTCGATTTTAAATCGGGCAACGTATTTAGATAAAACGTACACTCTGTTTCACAAAGGCCAAGTGAAAACATTATTCGTCTTGGGCGAATTCTATTGGCGAGTAAAAGCGAACGAAGTCGTAATGGCATTTGATTATATCAATCCTCCTGAAATGCTTTCGTTAGAACAAGATGCTGATGAAGAAATTTGGTCGATCGGTGAATATGTTCCTAAGCGTGATGTCGAAAAAGCGTTTAAGCTGGTTGGCAAAATGCCACTCGATTTGGGTGTCGCGCCCAATCAGCCGTCGCCTCATAATCAAGACAAAACGCTTGCGACGTACGTGAGTTCGTTAATAGCTTTAGTGGTTTTAGTTCATTTTGGTTTTTTGGTGGCCGTGCCTAAACGAAATATATTTGAAGCGACGTATAGCGTGCCGTTAAGTACAAGCCCTACGATTACCACGGCGCCGTTCGAGATTTCGGATAAAGCCGGCTATATCGAAACAGAGCTCTTTGCTGAAGTCAACAACGGTTGGCTTGAAACCACAGTCGAAGCCGTCGAGGAAAATACGGGTGAAGAGTATGAATTCGATCAAGGTGTTGAGTACTATTCAGGTTATGACAGTGATGGCAGCTGGTCAGAAGGGTCTCGGACCAGTGATCGACGAATTGCCAAATTACCGGCTGGAAAGTATCACTTAAACATCACGACCGCGTGGAGCTATCCTTCTCCATCAACATTTACGTTTCGGGTTTCTGAAGGGAATCTGTCATGGGGCAATTTCTTTTTCGCATTCTTTCTTTTAATTTTGTACCCAATTTACTATTTCATGCGGGCTAAGAATTTTGAAAAGAATCGCTGGTCTACCAGTGACTATTCGCCGTATTGGAGTCAGCACGATGATTAAAGGTTATTTAGTTTATGGTTTTTTAGTCGTTCTTATTTATTCCTATATTAGTTATATGGGAATCAGTTATTACGATTTTGTTTCAGGTAAAAGTTTTCAACCCGCTGGAAAAACATTTCAGCATAAATAGGAGCCATCTTATATGGAATCACCAACTAATATGGAAGTATTGATTAATATTAAATACATCGTGAACGCTCTCGTGTACTCGGTATTAGGTATTATTATTTTAATTTTCTCTTTTTTCGTATTCGATAAGATGACTCCGGGTCATCTATGGAAAGAAATCGTCGAAGAAAAAAATACAGCTTTAGCGATCACTGCCGGTGCCATGATTTTGGCAATTGCTCAGATCATTGCTAGCGCTATTCACGGTTAGTAGTACATGACCTACCTGTTGTTATTTTCAGTGTTTGTGGTGGCCACATGCGGCCTGGTGTATGAACTCATCACAGGTGCTTTAGCTAGTTACTTGCTGGGGGACTCTGTCACGCAGTTTTCGACTATCATTGGAACCTATTTATTTGCAATGGGTGTGGGATCGTATTTTTCAAAGTTTTTTACGCGTAATTTATTGAATGTATTTATCGAAATTGAAATGATCATCGGTTTGATCGGTGGTTTTTCAGCAGCGTTTTTATTTTTGTCGTATGAATATGTAGTTTCATTTCGATTTATTTTATATTCCGTAATTTTTATCATTGGTTGTTTTGTCGGTTTGGAAATTCCACTGTTGATGCGGATTCTGCAAGATCGTTTCGAATTTAAAGACCTAGTTTCCAAAATCTTTACCTATGACTATATCGGCGCGCTGATCGCTTCGATTTCATTCCCCTTGTTGTTAGTGCCGTATTTAGGTTTGGTTCGGTCATCGTTGTTGTTTGGTATCTTTAACGTAGCGGTCGCGCTTGTGACTATTATTGTCTTTAAATCCGAAATTAAATCAGAAGGCTTTCTCCGGTTTAAAGCCATCGCAACGTTGGTTTTACTCGTCGTCGCGTTTGGGTATTCTGAAAAAATGGTAAGTTTTTTAGAAGTTCAGAATTATCGTGAACGAATCGTGTTTAAAAAGAACACGGCTTATCAGAAAATTATTCTCACCCAGAATGCCGGTGAAATGAAACTTTTCCTAAATGGAAATCTGCAATTCAGTTCAAAAGACGAATATCGTTACCATGAAAGCCTGGTGCATGTGGGTTTGTCTCGGATAGAAAAACCCAAAAAAGTTTTAATCTTAGGCGGTGGTGACGGGCTGGCGGCACGTGAGGTTTTAAAGTATCCATCAGTACAGAAAGTTTTGCTTGTTGATTTAGACGGGCAGATGACAGATTTGTTTAAAACAAACCCTATCTTGGTGGATTTGAATAAAAATGCTCTGAATGATCCTAAGGTTGAAGTTTTAAATGAAGATGCGTTTGTCTGGGTGAAAAATAACAAAGAAATTTTTGATTTTGTTATCGTAGATTTTCCAGATCCATCGCAATTTGCCTTAGGGAAGTTGTATTCAAAAACATTTTATAGTTATTTAACATCGACGATTGACGCGAATGGAATGATCGCGGTTCAAAGCACATCACCATATATTGCTAAAAATTCATTTCAAATTATAGTGAATACGCTAAATGATGTAGCTCTTTACACGAAACCATACCATGTTTACGTACCCTCGTTCGGTGAATGGGGTTATGTGCTGGCGTCAAAAGCACCTATGGATACATCGGAAACTAATTTGGCATTGCCGGCAGGTTTGCAGTTTATCAGTTCAGAAATGGTTCCGTATTTATTTCAATTTAGTAAGGACCTTGTCGGCGATTCTAAAGAAGTGAATCGTCTTAACAACCAAATCTTAGTTCGCACCTTTGAGCAGGAATGGGAACCATTCAGCCATCATGAAAACTGATCGTCGTGAATTTATCAAGTATGGTTTAATAACATCGTCCGTATTTTTTGGATCAATGTATGGTATTAAACAACTCAAAAAAAACAGAGTTAATCACAAAGGCCACTACACTGGGCAATGGCTAGATCAATCGGAACGTGGTCATCAGCTGCGAGATGCGATCAAGCAGACCGCATCAGCCGAAATAAAAATCCCAATGCTGATTGTGGGGGGTGGTATTACTGGATTGTTGACCGGGTATTATCTTAAAAAAAATGGCTTCAACGATTTTAAAATTTTAGAAATGAATTCAAGTCCCGGTGGCAATTCATCCTATGGTCAGAATTCGATTTCCAAATTTCCTTGGGGCGCCCATTATATTCCACTACCAAATAAAGAAAATGTGGCCTTGATTGAGTTTTTGAGGGATCTAGGCTTGGCCTCGGGAGGCAATGGAAATATCGAATTCAGTGACGAATTTCTATGTCAGGACCCTCAAGAACGTTTGTTTATCAAAGGTGAATGGCAAGAAAGTCTACTGCCAAATAAAGGAATATCCGCAGAGGATCAAAATCAGCTTCATCGGTTTCACGAACTAGTAGACGACTACAAAACAAAAAAAGGCCAAGACGGACGGTATGTTTTCTCAATTCCCGTGATGGATTCTAGCCAAGATCCAAATTTTTTGAAGCTGGACAATATCTCGTTCGCTGATTTCCTGGATGAACACGGATTAGTTTCCGATGTTGTAAAATGGTACATGAACTATTGCACCTTAGATGACTACGGCATGGGTATAGAAGGTGTGTCAGCTTGGGCGGGACTTCATTACTTCTGTTCTCGTCGGTCCTTAGGATCCTATGATGATCATAAAATTCTAACTTGGCCCGAGGGAAATGGCTGGGTTTTGCAAAAGTTAACAGATTATTTGAAAGACCACATAGAAACCGATCGCGCCGTTTTTAATATTCGCACAGAAACATCGGGTGTAGTTCACTCGCGCATTTACAATTTTGAAACAAAAGAACTCAGCGAGTGTGAGTCTCAACGTTTGGTCTACGCAGGACCACAGTTTTTGGCGCCATACGTGTTTGCAGATAAACGGAATTTGCCGGATGTCACATCTGATGACTATTTCAGCTGGCTAGTAGCTAATGTAACGGTAAAGTTAAATCCGGATGAATTTCAAAAGCTGCATTGGGACAATGTTCGCTTTCAATCTCAGAGCTTGGGGTACGTTCATGCTCGTCATCAGGAACTGCGTGGACGTAGCGATGGCACAACGGTCTTAACGCTGTATTGGCCTTTGTACGACAAGGATTTAACAGCGACCGATGTCCGAAAGAAAATTTCTAAATTGAAGTGGCAGGACTGGGCACCTCGGATAGAATCAGAGTTGGAATCTATGCATCGGGGAATGGCACGCTCAATTCAGTCGATGGATATCAAGGTGTATGGACACGCTATGATTGGTCCACGCCGGGGTCGAATTCATAAAGTTTTTAAACAGCAATGGAATGCACGCAAAAAACAAGGCGTTTTTTTCGCGCATACAGATAATTCAGGCATGTCTTTATTTGAAGAGGCTCACTACTGGGGGCATCGCGTGGCACAGGAAATTTTAAAACATGGTTGAAAACGGTCAAGTATGGATCAAAAATAGAAAATTTGATTCGACTTGGATCATTGGTCCTCATTTTTACGCCGTGATTGCAGCAATCGCCGTCTATCCTTGGATTCAAGACATCCCAGTGATGCCGATATGGGTTTGGTTCGCCTTAGTTTTGTGTGTTGATGTTGCTCATGTGTATTCGACCTTATTTCGAGTCTATTTAGATAAAAATGAAAGTCGGAATTTTTCAACCCATGTCTGGTTGATACCGCTCGTTGTTTGGTTCTTGGGGGTGTTGTTGTATTCCCTAAGTTCGATTTTGTTCTGGCGCTGTTTGGCTTATTTAGCCGTATTTCATTTTATTCGCCAGCAGTATGGTTTTTTTAGGATCTATTCGGGCAAACATACTGTCACATCAATAGTAGCGAAAATATTTAACCACTATGCAGTCTACTATATCACAGTTGTTCCGGTTATTATCTGGCACCTTTCTGGACCAAAGGAATTTAATTGGTTTATCGATCGAGATTTTATTTATTACCAGTCCGATTTCGGAGTCACTGTTCTGAATTTCCTATTGGTCATATTGGTAGCTGGCTATGTGGTGACGGAAACTCAGCTTTCGCTACAGATGAAAAAAATTAATTGGCCAAAAAATGGAATTTATTTTGGGACGCTTCTTATTTGGTATTTAGGCATCGTCTATTTTAATAATGATATTATATTTACACTTACGAATGTAATTGCTCATGGTGTTCCGTATTTGGGTTTGATTTGGGTATACAAAGGGCGTAATCAGCAAAACTATAATGTTTCTTTTTTTAAGCGTAATAGTTTTCTGATCTTCATCGGTAGTCTTATCGCTCTGGCGTATATTGAAGAATTTCTATGGGCAAGCCTAGTTTGGAAAGAGCACCTCTCTGTGTTCTTTCTAAACCGTAGTCAGGTGTTTGATGCGAGCCCTGTGTTGCTCTCCTATATAGTTCCACTACTGGCGGTTCCGCAAGGTACTCACTATATTTTGGATGCATTTATTTGGAAGATTAGAGACAGTAAACATAACCAGTGGACGTCATTACTAGGAGATTCCCGTGGATATGAAAGAGCTTGATCTACAGTTGCAATTGGTACAGCAGGCCTATATTCAAAAAAAATTAAAAGCGATTATCGTAATTGAAGGTGTCGATGCGGCAGGAAAGGGTGGCCTGATTCGACGAATGGCATGGTCAATAGACCCACGCGCACTCAAAGTCTGGCCGATCGCCGCTCCGAACTCTATTGAAAAAGATATGCACTATATGTGGAGATTCTGGTCCAAGTTGCCGGCTCCGGGCGAGATTGCGGTGTTTGATCGATCTTGGTACGGACGTGTTTTAGTAGAACAAGTCGAAGGCATCAGCAGTAGCAAGACCGGCGAGCGTGCCTATAAGGAAATCAACGAATTCGAACGATGGATGACGGATGATGGTGTACGCGTAATTAAAATCCTCTTAAAGATCAGTAAAAAAGAACAAGCCAAGCGATTGATCGAGCGAGTCGAAAATCCCGAAAAGAACTGGAAGCTGACATTTGATGATGTCCGGAATCGCGATAGTTGGCAAGAGTATGAAGGCTACTATAAAAAGATGGTGGCTAAAACATCAAAGACGAACTCAAAGTGGCAGGTTATTGATTGCGATGAAAAAGAAAAAGCCCGCGTTCAAGCATTAAGCTACATCATCAAAGAGCTCTCGAAGGGTGTATCATTAACACCAGTGCCAATATCGGAAAAGTTAAAAAAGAGAGTGCAGGAACTAAAGAAAAAGTAAAAGCGCTCGGGCGAGAGCGCTTTTAAAAAACTATTTTCGTACGCACTCGAACGAATAGTCGTTTCTTGCCACAGAAACACCAACAAAGGCGTCACCAGAACTTGGTGAGTATTCCACGTAGACAGAATTAATCGCGTCCATTCGGAATAAAGTGACAGTGTTGCCAGCTAAAGGAAACGATAAATACTGATTCTGTTTCCAATCATACGTTTTACCATCTAATACAAATAAAACATCGGCATAGTCTGGGGCTTCCATAGACGCCAGTAAATGATCTTCATTTACTGTTAACTGTAAAGATTGTTTTTCTTTGTTATTACATTCGAACGTGATTTCAGCCGCACCAGCTGTAAATGATACTAGCAGTGCCAATGAAAATATAAATTTCATAAAATTATTTCTCCGCTAATAATGAGCGTAACATCCATGCCGTTTTTTCATGGATTTGTAAACGCTGAGTTAATAGGTCTAATGTCGCTTCGTCGCTGCCAGCTTCTGCCACTGGAAAAATGGCACGAACGGTTTTTGCTACGGTTTCGTGACCTTGCAATAATTGTTTGATCATGTCTTTAGCTGCTAAATGTTCATCCGTTTCTGGGATTGATGAGAGTTGCGCGAATTTTTTGTAAGAACCTGGCGCATAGCTGCCTAGTGCGCGGATACGTTCTGCTATTAAATCCAAGGCATTCCATAGTTCAGTGTATTGATCCATGAACATCAAATGAAGAGTATTAAACATTGGACCTTCCACGTTCCAGTGAAAGTTATGGGTTTTAAGATATAGAATGTAGCTGTCTGCTAAAAGTTTAGATAATCCGTCTACGATTTTTTTGCGATCTGCTTCGTTGATACCAATTTCGATAGTGCTCATTGTTTACTCCCAGAATTTATGAGTCTGATTGTAGTCAATGAGCCCGAGTTGTCCAATTAAAATTGTGGGCTAAATTCTAAAGTGAAAATTACCCCACCATCAGGGCTATTTTTCACGGAAATTTTGCCATTTTGAAGCTCAGCATAAGTTTTAACGATGGATAATCCCAGGCCAAAACCTTCGGGATTTGTTTGCTGCCGTGATTTCGAGCTTCGGAAAAAGGGATCAAATATATAGGGCAGTTCGTCGTTAGGAATTCCAGGGCCGTCATCTTGGGCTGAAATAAATAATTTACGATCTTGAATGGCGTACCCAAAAACAATGCGAACGGGTTTGGTCGTGGAATATTTAATCGAGTTTTCAATTAGGTTTTTAAGAATAACTTCCATCAGTGTAGGGTCTAGTGGCCACTCGGTATCGGGGACGCCTAAAATAGTAATTTCGACGTCAGGAGATTGGTAGTAGCTTTGCAATGTTTTGAGTAAATCAGGAATGTTTACTTTTTCAGAAACGGTCTTTGTTTTTTGAACTCGATAGGATTCTAGTAAATCATGAATTAGGCGATTCATGATTTGTGAATCTTTTTTAAGAGATTCTTTTAGTTTTGAATCGTCCAGTAAATCAATAGCTACCCCCATTCGAGTCAATGGACTGCGCAGTTCATGACTTACATCGCGAAGTAGACGATCTTTGGACAAGATAAAACGCTCCAGCTGATCGGCAATATGATTAAATCGTTCTGTAATGCTTGAAAAACCATTGCGGTAACGATCATTTAAACGATAGGTGATATTGCCACCAGCGATCTGCTCAATTCCATGAAGCATGACGCGAATCGGTTTCATAAAAAAATGAACAGACATAAATGTCATTGCGAAAATGACGAAAAGAAAACCGATAACGCCAATAAAGGTCATCTGGAAGCCTTTAGGTAAATCACGTGCTTTAATCATCCAAGCGACTCTTGGGGTAGCACCTTCATTGATGGCGTAGAAATAACCTTTGTGGCGACCTAACGTGTAGCGCGGGAATAACTCTTCGACTTCCGGTTTCAATTCGTTGAGGGCGGGGAGTTCTGTTTGTGGATTGATATCTTGTTGAGCGTAAACGCCTAAGTTTTCGTTCAACTGTTTTAATTTTTGTGTTGAAAAGTCAGGCGCCACACTCGCGCTCAGTGCGGTCAGATAAAAGCCTAAATTTTTTTCAACGACACTGTGCAATCCACCGGCTGGGCGAAAGGACCTCATGAGTAAAAAAACGAGGCCTGCGGCAACAACCGCCGTGATCAGAAAAGAAAAAAACAATCGAATGAAAAGAGCCGCAGGACCGCGTTTAACTCTGCGTTTCCACTTCATACTTCCTCCACGGTTCCAAGAAAACAATACCCATCGCCCCAAACCGTCTTCAAGTATTTAGGTGTTTTAGCTGAGTCACCCAGTTTGTTTCTTAGGCGACTAATAGCTACATCGAGGCTGCGACTGATAGCTTCCCAGTCGATGCCACGCAGTTCATCCATGATTCGGTCGCGTGAGAGGGTGACTCCAGCATTCATCATAAATAGTTTCAAAATTTCATATTCATACGAACTTAAATTCAAGTCTTCGCCGGCCAATTTGGCCGAGCGATTTACAACATCTAGTTCCAGTTGCTGGGATTTTAGTTTGAAATTATTCTTAGACGTTCTACGTGATAAGCCCTTAACACGTGCGACTAGTTCACGTGGCTCGAAAGGCTTCGGTAAGTAATCTTCTGCGCCAAGCTCTAGACCAAGTACCCGGTCCATCACTTCACCTCGCGCCGTCAACATTATGACCGGTGTTTGGTGAGTAACGCGAATTTTTTTAAATGTTTCAAAACCATCCATTTCTGGCAACATGATATCAAGAATAATCACTTCAAATTTTTTGCTTTTAAGTAAACCTAAACCGTCGCTCGGTTTAGTAGCTTGAGTCAGAGTCAGACCATACTTAGCAAAATAGTCTTTTAAAAGATCACCCAAATGAGCGTCGTCATCAATCATTAAAACGGAAATGGTATCCATAGAGTCAGTATAGTCGATTTTAATTAAAAAGGGAGCTTTGTTACAATTAGTTACAATTTTTAATCATTCAGAAACCCTTTTTATTCCGTCTCCGGTTAATCTGTTTTCATGACGGGCATTTAAAAATGAAGGCCCCTATCAAAGGAGATAGTTATGTTTGGACGAGGATTTAAAAAACGACGTATGGCTGGAATCGCAATCGCTTTAATTGGAATAGGCGCACTGTCCGCGTGCCATTCTCGCACACCTGAAGCCCGCATTGATCATGTAGCTTCAAAGGTCGCGAGTAAGTTAGATTTTACAGCCGAGCAAAAAGTTCTACTGGATGACATCGCAGCTGAAATCAAAAAAGATTTTCAGTCCGAAAAGGAAGTCCGCCTATCTATGAGGAATGAATTCAAATCGTGGATCGCCAGTTCGGAATTAGATAAAGCGAAAGTCAAAGAAACGATCAAATCAAAAATGGATCGTATGGAAGGCCGAGTTGATAAATACCTGGATAAAGTAGCAACTTTGCACAAAACGTTAAATGCCGAACAAAAGGAAGAGCTGATTGGTTTCCTAGATAAATTTGGACCAAGAGATTAATATCATCATAAGCGAGAGCGTTTTAGGGCGCTCTCGCCTGACTTATTAAATTAAAATTTTTTGCACAGACTTGCTAGTGTTGTTGTTTGTTCGCTGCCAGGGCTGGCGACTTTTTGAGTGTTGAACGTCTGTTCACACGAACTCATGGCAAAAATCATTACAATGGCAAAAATGCCGTCACAGATTAGGATTTTACCTGTCCTTACTTTCGGTTCCATGATCAACTCCAGCGAGGAGTTTCTGATAAATACTCCTCGTCGTAACCGATTGCATCTGAATCTTGATAATGAGATTCGTAACGTAAGCAAAGTTCAGCATCTTTGTCAGAATCTAAATGACGTTTTAAATAGGGGAACACTTCATTTTCTTCTTCATCTAGATGTTGACCAACACTATCTGCCAAAACCTTGGCACTTGCTGACCACTCTTGATTTGTCAAATTTTCGGATAACATATCTTCGATCAGTTGATCGACCATGGCGTGTTTTGTTTGGCCTTCATAGGCCATGAAGTTTAAATTTTCGTCGTCTTGAGACTTCATGAAACTGTACACAACTTTTTCTTCACGTTGGGTATGGGAAATAAGAAGCGGTAAAAGTCGACCAAAACACAGTTGACGATCTAACTGAGAGATATCCGTTTCTTTCAGTAAATTAAGTTCCGCTCTTAGTTTTTTATGATCTGCTTTTAAAGCCTCCACTAGTTGTGACGAGAAAAACATAAAACCTCCATGTATGTTAAAGAGATATCTTGCAATGGTAAGGCCACGGGCAGGGAAAATATCTTCAAGTACTAATAGAAGTGATCGATTTTCTGCCCCACATTAAGGAATTTTGCCTCGAAAAAATGATATCTGATCATTAAATGACAAAACCTGACTGGTACTTGGATTGCTTCCATTAATTATTACCAACAGTTTAGCCAGTGCTAAAACAAACATCGCTAATGGATGGCGATGATAACAGCGTATGGAGGGCACGTATGTCGATATTAAACTTTATACATAAAAGCTCCGAGCCATCGTCTGGTCGAACTCCCCAACTAATTAGTGAAGAGGTTAGCGGTGTAAACGACGAGTTTAATCAATACATGGAATACTACATGGATATGATTCGAATGAAATCGAAAGGCTGCGTACTGATTGTTGAAGACGACGTGTTTTGTCGCTATATCATAGAGAATTCGGTAAAGGAATACAGCCGAGATATTAAAATCATTACATGCGCATCCGTGCATGATGCTCTCGAGATTCTAAAAGACAATCCGTGTGATTTGGTTATTTCTGACTACTATTTAGAAGGTGAGGGAAATGGTCTTGATCTGTGTCACAAAATTGTTGGACTCTATCCCAAAACAAAATGTCTGATGATGTCGAGCATGAATTTTCCTCAGTACCAGCAAGTCGTCGCCAAATCAGAGACAACACCTGAGTTTATGGAAAAGCCAATTAAACCGTCTCTTATAAAAAAGTATTTAACGTCTTTTTTTGAAGAGCTCTATTTTTAGTAAAGCTCTGCTTGTAAAGCGGCTTTGTGTTTTGAGACTAAACGAACCACTAATCCAATTAGCTTTTCGCTGTCGACCGGTTTCGTAAAATGTTCAGAGCATCCTGCGTTCAAACAACGCGTTCGTTCTTCCATTAATGCATGCGCTGTTAGTGCTACAATTGGAATTTTGAATCCTTTTTTTCGTAAAATGCGGGTGGCCTCGTATCCATCCATTTTTGGCATTTGAATATCCATCAAAATTATATCATAGTTGTTTTCCGCCGCTTTGCTGATGCCTTCATATCCATTGTCAGCGAAATCCACTTTAGCACCGGCCGCGTTTAGAAACATCCCGATGACCATCTGATTGTCGGGCGCATCTTCGACCAACAGAATTCGTAGCCCTCTGAGTGAGTCTGCGTTGACTTCAACTTGATCCAGAGTGGAGTCTTCGCGTCCTTGCTCAATCAATTTGAATCCATTTACCCAAGGACTAAATGCGACAGGTTTTGCGGCAATTTGAATTTTGAATACGCTGCCGACTCCGGATTGCGTAGATTCCAGTTCTACATTTCCTCCAAGTGCCTGTGCTAGTTTTTGTGATAGAGCCAATCCTAAACCGGTGCCTCCGAAAAGACGGGTGGTTGAACTATCGACTTGTGCAAACGGCTGGAACAGGCGCTCAACCTGATCCGCCTTAATTCCAACACCGGTGTCTTCAACTAAAATTTCTAACATTCCATCCTCGGCCATTTGATCACCGATCCAACAGACGCGTACTTGGACTGAACCTTTTTCCGTAAACTTAATCGCATTGCTTACAATGTTCGTAAGGATTTGGCGAATACGGGTAGGGTCGGACAGAGCCTTTTCTGGAATATAGGAATCTAAGATAAATCTCAATTGAAGTTTCTTTTCTTCTGTTTTGATCGCTAGAAGAGATTTAATATCGTAAAGGAGATCAACTAAATTAAACTCAATAATTTCGACTTCTAAACGTCCCGCTTCAATTTTTGAGATATCCAGAATTTCGTCGATCACATTTAAAAGTTGCTTGCCATTTCTGTGGATGGTTGAGATGGAATGCTGACGTTCAAACTCAGATTGCTTTGGATTGAGTAGTAATTCTGTAAAACCTAAAATAGCACTCATCGGTGTTCTGATCTCGTGAGACATATTTGCCAAGAAATATGTTTTGGCCATATTGGCTGAAATCGCTTGGTGTTGAGCTACGACTAGTTTTTCTTCGCTCAGTTTTCTATCGTGGATATCAGTACATGTTCCTACCCAAGATAAAACCTCGGTGCCACGTAAATCGGGAACCGCTAGTATCCAATGCCAGCGCCACTGACCATCATATCTGCGAACACGGGCTTCAATTTCAAATGGCTTCTGAGTTCCCATGGAGCGCATCCAATTCAGTAGAAAACGTCCTAGGTCATCTGCGTGTATGGCCGCCTGCCATGCCGATCCTATGCTTTCGCCATCCGTGAGGCCAGTGTATTTGTACCAGCCTTGGTTGAAATAATCGACAGTTCCTTCTATGCGCGCTTTCCAAACGATGTGGGGGATAGAATCTGCCAGTTTACGATATTGCCGTAAACTTTCGACTTCAAGCTCCGTTAGTTTGAAATACTTTTCGCGCCGTTCGCTTTCACGAATTAAAATTGCTTGTTTTTGTAGTTGTTGATTCTTAAGAAATAGGTCAACAAATATTTTTACTTTCGATCTAAGTATATAGGGTTCGAATGGTTTAAAGATATAGTCCACAGCCCCCACTTCGTATCCGCGGAAGATATATTGGTCATCCGTATTGATCGCAGTAACGAAGATAATTGGCGTGTTGATGTGTGCTTTAAATTTTTTACGGATTAAACGTGCGGTTTCAAATCCATCCATCTCAGGCATTTGCACATCAAGTAAGATCACGGCAAATTCATATTTATCGAGTTGATTTAAAGCTTCGGCCCCTGACTGTGCTAACACCAGATTCAGATTCGGAATATCGCTCAGCACGGCCTCCATTGCTATGAGGCCGTCTTTTCTATCATCAACAAGAAGAATATCTACTGGGGATGGTTTCATTTTTAAATCTCTTTAGGGTTCAGCCATTTATAGATCACTGCCAACAGATGGCTTTCATCCACCGGCTTAGTTACGTAGTCCGAAGCGCCGGCTTCTAAACATTTTTCCCGGTCACCTTTCATGGCTTTAGCCGTTAACGAGATAATTGGAAGATCTTTAAATTTTTCAATCTGTCTAATTTTTTGAGTCGCCGCTAAGCCGTCCATCTCTGGCATCATTGTATCCATCAATACCAGATCTGTTTCTGGATTATCGATAAGTACATCAACTCCATGACGGCCATTCTCTGCGTAGATAACTTCAATGCCGCGATTTTTCAGAATGCTTGTTAACGCAAACACGTTACGTACATCATCATCAATGACTAATATTCGACGACCAGTGAAATCGGCGTCGACGGGCAGAGAATAGCTAGTGGCTTCTAGCGTAGCAAGCGCATTTGTAATCCCGTTAGCGGCCTCGGTCCCTGTGTACTTTTGAGGGAGGAATAATGTAAATACGCTACCATGTCCCGGCTGACTTTCAACTTCGATAATTCCGCCAAGTAAGCGTGCGATTTCGCGACTGATCGTCAGGCCTAACCCTGTGCCACCGTATTTGCGACTTGTTGTTCCATCGGCTTGTTGGAACGCTTCGAAAATCAATTTCTGTTTTTCTAACGGGATACCGATACCAGTATCGGTTACGCGGAAAATGATCGCGCTTTTTGCTTTGTTTAATGTATCTACTGGGAAGTGGCGACTCTTATCGGCTAAGGCGATTTCTAAAGTCACTTGTCCTTTCTCTGTGAATTTAAACGCATTAGAAAGCAAGTTTTTTAGGATCTGTTGCAGTCGATTCTCATCGGTGTACATTGTTTTAGGAAGCTCTTCCGACATTTTAATAACAAAGTTTAGACCCTTATGCTCAGCTACGGGTTTAAACGTCTGTTCTAAATAGTCACGCGCATCTTTGATTTCTACTGCTTTTGGTGTCACTGGCATTTTTCCGGCTTCTACTTTTGATAGATCCAAGATTTCGTTGATTAATGCTAGTAGGTCCTGACCTGCAGAGTGAACTGTGTTTGCAAACTTAACTTGTTCAGTACTTAAGTTCTTATCGCGGTTTTCAGCTAGAGTTTTAGACAAGATCAATAAGCTATTAAGCGGCGTTCGTAATTCGTGGGACATATTTGCCAAGAATTCCGATTTGTACTTTGAAATAAGTGACAGCTGTTCGGCTTTTTCTTCCAAAGATCTTGAGGCCAATTCCACCTCTTGATTTTTGACTTCCAAAAGCTTTGCTTTTTCTTCCAGCTCGGTTGCTTGTGCTTCTAGTTCGGCATTTGAACGTTTTAATTCTTGTAGGAGCTCTTCTGTTCTCATGCTTGATGAGATCATATTCAAAATAACGCCAATGGAATCCATCAACTGGTCGAGGAAGATAATATAGTTCTGACTCAGCGAACGATTAGAAGCTAATTCGATAACGGCTTTTAATTCACCCTCGAATAGCACGGGTAGGACAATAATGTTTTTTGGTTTTTCTTCCTGTAGGGAAGATGAAATCATGATGTAGTCTTCAACTGGTTGGCGCAGGATAATGCGTTTCTTTTCAAATGCGCACTGACCAACAAGTCCTTCTTTAAATTTGTATTTGTTCGAAACGTTACGACGTTCCGTAAACGCATAACTTGCGATTAGATTTAAAGAGTTTTCGTGATTCTCTGACTCTAACATAAAGAACGCACCTTGTTGAGCGTCCACTAGGGGAGTCAGTTCGGACATAATCAACTGAGCCACCGACGTAATACTACGCTGACCTTGCATCATGCTTGAGAATTTCGCTAAGTTTGTTTTCAGCCAATCTTGTTCTTTGTTTTTCTCAGTAGTATCTTTCAAGTTACCGATCATTTGATTCAGATTGTTCTTTAGAGCCGCAACTTCACCTTGGGCTTCAACGGTGATCGACTGAGTCAGATCACCTTTCGTAACGGCTGTCGACACTTCGGCAATCGCACGAACCTGAGAGGTTAAGTTACCCGCAAGCTGATTCACGTTATCAGTCAAATCTTTCCACGTACCTGATGCACCTGGAACCTTTGCCTGGCCACCTAACTTACCTTCAATACCCACCTCGCGAGCGACGCCAGTCACCTGATCTGCGAACGTTCTTAAG
>DDTZ01000042.1:21643-21940 GCA_002344565.1 Bdellovibrionaceae bacterium UBA2351
GTTATCGGTCAAATCTTTCCATGTGCCGGAAACCCCTGGAACGCGCGCCTGCGCGCCGAGCTTACCTTCTATACCTACTTCACGGGCTACTGTCGTTACCTGATCTGCGAACGTTCTTAAGGTATCGGTCATCGAGTTAATAGTTTCAGCTAGGGCCGCAACTTCACCCTTGGCTTCAAGGACGAATTTTTGATTCAAGTCCCCATTCGCGACGGCGGTAACGACCTTAACAATACCACGAACTTGCGTTGTAAGATTTGACGCCATGAAATTTACGTTATCGGTCAAATCTTTCCA
>DDTZ01000042.1:22168-23257 GCA_002344565.1 Bdellovibrionaceae bacterium UBA2351
GTTATCGGTCAAATCTTTCCATGTTCCCGATACGCCTTTTACATCGGCCTGTCCCCCCAGTTTTCCTTCGGTGCCCA
The DNA here is from genome assembly GCA_002344565.1 of Bdellovibrionaceae bacterium UBA2351. Classification (GTDB taxonomy): domain Bacteria; phylum Bdellovibrionota; class Bdellovibrionia; order Bdellovibrionales; family Bdellovibrionaceae; genus UBA2316. The sequence continues at coordinate 22,246 of DDTZ01000042.1, forward strand.
CCTCTTTCGCCACACGAGTAACCTCGGCTGCGAATGAGTTCAACTGATCCACCATGACGTTGATTGTGTTTTTTAGCTCTAAGATTTCACCCTTAGCATCGACTGTGATTTTTTGAGATAAGTCACCATTCGCTACCGCTGTGGTCACTTTCGCAATGTTACGAACCTGTGCAGTAAGATTTCCCGCAAGACCATTTACGTTGTCGGTCAAATCTTTCCAAGTTCCCGATACGCCTTTTACATCGGCCTGACCACCTAACTTTCCTTCGGTGCCGACTTCTTTCGCCACACGAGTAACTTCGGCAGCGAATGAGTTCAATTGATCCACCATCACATTGATTGTGTTTTTTAGTTCAAGAATTTCACCGCGGGCATCGACCGTAATTTTTTGTGACAAGTCACCCTTAGCGACGGCCGTGGTCACTTTCGCAATGTTACGTACCTGATCGGTTAAGTTCCCAGCTAGACCATTCACGTTGTCAGTTAGATCTTTCCACGTACCACTAACGCCCTTAACGTCGGCCTGTCCCCCCAGTTTTCCTTCGGTGCCCACCTCTTTTGCCACACGAGTAACTTCGGCCGCAAATGACGAGAGCTGATCCACCATGACGTTGATTGTATTTTTTAATTCAAAGATTTCGCCCTTAGCATCGACCGTAATTTTTTGTGACAAGTCGCCTTTAGCAACGGCGGTGGTCACTTTGGCGATGTTACGTACCTGATTTGTTAAGTTTCCCGCAAGACCATTCACGTTATCGGTTAGATCTTTCCATGTGCCACTGACGCCCTTAACTTCAGCTTGGCCGCCTAGACGACCTTCGGTGCCCACTTCTTTTGCCACACGAGTAACTTCGGCTGCGAACGAGTTCAGCTGATCCACCATGACGTTGATTGTATTTTTAAGCTCTAGGATCTCGCCTTTTGCATTAACGGTGATCTTCTGAGACAAGTCACCCTTAGCGACGGCCGTGGTCACTTTCGCAATGTTACGTACCTGATCGGTTAAGTTCCC